>JAUXGV010000051.1 GCA_030621915.1 Flavobacteriaceae bacterium | reverse complement strand
CCTTACCTGAAAAGCTGAATTTATTTGGTAAAAAACCATGGGAAGTGGCTCATTTGGACACCTTAGAAATGTGGAAATTTGGTGATTATAAACATTATACATCATTAAATTTACTAACTAATATTTTGGGAATTAATTCTCCTAAGGGGGATATTGATGGCAGTCAGGTAGCTAAAGTATTTTATGAAGATAAGGATTTGGAAAGAATCGCCAAATATTGTGAAAAGGATACACTGGCTGTTGCTCAAGTGTATTTGAGATTTATGAATTTAGATATTTTGAAGGATGAAGAAGTGATTAGCGTTTAAAATTGAGTTTATATAGACCTAGAATTGTCTTCAGAAACAAAGGATGACTGACGTGGTGATCCCTTGAATATAAGAACGCCTAATGAAAAACAAGTTCACATACACATAGTAGAGATTGCCACACTTCATTACATTCCGTTCGCAAAGACGAAGTGTTGTTTTCACGAGGAACAAAGGATGACTGACGTGGTGACCTCATAAATGATTAATTTAGATTGCCACACTTCATTACATTCCGTTCGCAGAGACGAAGTGTTGTTTTCACGAGGAACGAAGGATGAGTGACGTAGTGATCTCTTTGGAAAAGAAAACTAATTTATGACTCCATCTTCATTGATAATTCTAACCAACGTTCTTCTTTTTGTTTAAGATCTACAATGATTTTTTCTAATAATATTGATATTTCATTGATTTTATCTGGCTCAATTTTATCGTCGCTAAATTGATTTTCAATAGTAGATTTTTTCTTTTCTAAATTGGCAATTTCTTTTTCTAACTTTCCATATTCTCGCTTTTCATCACGGGATATGATATTTTCCACCACTACTGATTTCCTGTGATCTTCTTTCTTAATAGTTGCTTTAGAGGTTGATGGTTTAGAATCTTCATAAGCCCTATAATCTGAATAGTTTCCAGGAAAACCGTTGATGGCTCCCTCACCTTCAAAAACAAATAATTGATCTACAATCTTGTCCATAAAATATCGATCATGTGAAACGACCAATAAATTCCCTGGAAAATCTAACAGAAAATTCTCAAGCACGTTTAAAGTAACAATGTCCAAATCATTGGTTGGTTCATCCAGAATTAAAAAATTTGGATTCTGAATCAAAACAGTACATAAAAACAAGCGTTTTAATTCGCCTCCTGATAGTTTTTCCACAAAATCATATTGCTTTTTACGATCAAACAGAAAACGTTCTAATAACTGGCCTGCAGTAATTTTTCTGCCTTTGGTTAATGGGATATACTCTCCATATTCTTTAATAACTTCAATTATTTTTTGACCTTTTTTGATATGGATGCCATCTTGTGTATAATAGCCAAACTTAATAGTTTCTCCAATGATGACCTTTCCCGAATCCACAGGAAGGTCACCTGTTAAAATATTTAGAAAGGTAGACTTTCCGGTTCCGTTCTTACCAATAATCCCGATGCGTTCTCCACGCTTAAAAACATAATCAAAATCAATAAAAAGTCGATTTTCATCAAATGATTTAGAAATATGATGCAGTTCAACAATTTTACTTCCCAAACGTTCCATATTAATTTCCAGCTGAACCTGATGATCGTTTCTTCTTTGGTGTGCTTTTTCCTTGATGATATAGAAATCATCTATCCTTGATTTCGATTTTGTGGTTCGGGCTTTAGGTTGACGACGCATCCATTCCAATTCCTTATTAAACAAATTTTTTGCTTTGTCAACTGCCATTTTTTCTAAGGCAATACGCTCCTCTTTTTTTTGTAAAAAATAGGAATAATTTCCTTTATATCGATGTAGTTTACCATGATCCAATTCAATAATTTCATTACATACTCTTTCTAAAAAATACCGATCATGGGTAACCATAAATAAGGTAATTTTTTCGTTTTGAAGATATTTTTCCAACCATTCAATCATTTCAAGATCCAAATGATTCGTAGGTTCATCTAAAATCAACAAATCGGGTTTGTTAATGAGTATGATTGCTAGTGACAATCGTTTTTTTTGCCCTCCTGAAAGAGAGGCTACTTTTTTATTTAAATCCTGTAATTTGAGTTTAAAAAGAATCTGTTTGTATTGCGTTTCAAAATCCCAGGCATTATGATGATCCATCAATTCAAAGGCATTTTGATAAGCATTTGTGTCTTCAGGGTCAAGCAAAGCCTTTTCGTATTGTTCAATAATTCGAAGAATTTCATTTCCTGAATTAAAAATGGATTGTTCAATCGTTAAGCTATCATCAAGTTCATCTACCTGAGACAGGTAAGCTACCCTTAAATCCTTTCGAAAGACTATTTGACCGGAATCCGTAGAATCTTTACCAGCAATAATGTTAAGAATAGTGGTTTTTCCTGTCCCGTTTTTAGCTACAAAGGCAATTTTTTGATCTTTATTGATACCAAAAGAGATTCCTTCAAATAGGGCTCTTTCTCCATAAGATTTTGATATATTTTCTACCGATAAATAATTCACTTGACTTTATTTTTTGCAAAGTAAATTAAAAATAAATGAATTGGAAGGTCTTTAGAAAATATCTTAAAAAATACGATAAAAAAGAATATAACCTGTAAACTTGCAACGGTTATGGAAATACAAAACTATTTAGGTTCAATTTATAGTTTATTCACTTTATGAAATTGAAACAATCATTGGCTGTAATTTTATCTCACACCATGCATCAATTTTTTCAATAATGGATTTAATAAAATTGAAATAATTCCAATCACAGCTGGAATTATGGTAAACAATAAAAAGAAGGTGCTTAGCGAATATTGTTCTGTAATGTCATCAATCATACCGCCCATAGTTCCAGCGGCTTTTTGACCGATGGCAATTGCCAAATACCAAATACCAAACATAAAACCTATCATTCTAGCCGGGACTAATTTACTCAAATAAGATAGACCCACAGGAGATAAGCATAATTCTCCCATAGTATGTAAAAGGTAGGCAAAAACTAAAAACATCATGCTTACTGAAGCTGTTTTGGCTCCTTGCGGAATTCCTAAGGTACCATATGCTAATATTCCAAACCCAAGTCCCAGAAGAATCAAACCTAAACCATATTTCATTGCTGCACTTGGATTGTATTTACTCTCCCACCATTTTGAAAAAAGCGGTGCTAAAGTGATAATAAAGAATGAGTTTAAAATTGCAAACCAAGATGCTTCTATTTGATTTCCTTCTTGAGAGAATTTGTCAACCAATCTATAGATTAGCAACCCCCATATTCCAATAAAAGCTATGGCTAGAATTATGTTAGAAGGGCCAATTTTAGAATAGGTTTTTTTGAACAATAAATATAAAACCCAAGTTATAATTACAAGAGGAATGGTAGTAAGTAAAGCATCAACTACTTTAAAAATCAATGCCGAAGAACCCACCAATTCCCTTTGGGTATAATCTCTTGCAAACAAGGTCATTGATCCCAAAGATTGTTCGAAAGCAGCGAAGAAAAATACTGTGAATAATCCAAAAATAGATACAGCAATAATTCTATCTCTTACAATTGGGATATATCTCGAAATTCGGGTAACCAGTAGGATAAGGAAAAGAAAAAGGGCAGTTAGAATAACAATATTTGAGCCATTTAATGAACCTATAGAAAATTGAACTAAATTAATCCCTTCGATCATTTCTAATGGATCATTAAAAAGATATATCAATCCACCTATGGAAGAGAATACAATTAATATTTTGTCAAAAACTGTAAAAGGATTTAGTTTTTCGTCAAGATCTATGATTTTTGATATAGATGTACCTTTGTTATTGTGACCTGCTTCAATATCAAGTTTTTTATTTGGTTTTTCACCAATACTTCCAAACAAACCTTTGGCCAACCAAAACTGAAGCATTCCGAGAAACATGAATATTCCTGCCAATCCGAAACCCCATGACCAACCAAAATTTTCTGCTAAATACCCACAAAGCATCATGCCGAAAAAGGCTCCAGCATTAACACCCATATAAAAAATAGTGTAAGCACCATCTTTTTTAGATTCCTTTCCCTTATACATTGTAGAAATAATAGAGGTTATATTAGGTTTGAAAAATCCAGTTCCAATTACCAATAGACCCAATCCTATATATAACGAAGCTGTTGTCTCCATGACCATTGCTGCATGACCTAGGGTCATAATTGCGCAGCCAATTACAACAGCCAACTTATAACCAGTATATTTATCGGCAATAAATCCACCAACAATAGGAGTTAAATATAAAAGGGAGGCATAAGTTCCAATTAGAGCAAGTGCATGTTCTCGTGGCCATTCCCATCCTGGATTATCACTAAAAATAGGAGCCGTAAGAAATAGTATCAATAATATGCGCATCCCATAAAAGGAAAAACGTTCCCACATTTCAGTAAAAAACAGGACGAATAAACCTGTTGGATGTCCTAATACTTTGTCTTTAAATAAATTTTCAATATCAGTATTCATATGGTGTTAATTTGAGTTTATAAAAAGTTTCTTATAAGGTTAAAGTTTTAATGTATGTTTCCCATTAATTTTTTCATCAAAGGAGAAAATATTAAAACAGCTATACCAGCTCCGAGAGAATATTGAGCAATCAATCCAAAACCGTCAATATAAACTTGTAATGTATCTAAGCCGCCTACATTTACATCTGTACTTTCAATGGCCAATTGTTTTGAAATAAATCCAACAATTTGAAAAGCATAAGCAGAAGACAAAAACCATACACCCATCATAAATGCAACAATTTGTTTTGGAGATAAATCGGTAATTTTTGATAATCCTACAGGTGACATAAATAACTCACCAATTGATATGATAAAGTACATGGCAAATAAATAATACATTGGGACCATACCATTAGAATCAGCACTTCCGCCACTCAAAGCTAGGATATAAAAACTTAAACCCGCCAACACCAACCCTAATCCAAATTTATATGGAGTTCTAGGGTTTAAACCTCTTTTTGATAAGTATGCCCATAATAAAGAAATTGGGATGGCCAAGATGATAATAAACATAGAGTTCAAAGCATTTGTTTGGCTTGCATTAATAATGGACAAATTGACATTTCTAGAGGCGAATAATGTAATCACACTACCCGATAATTCATGGAAACCCCAAAATAAGGTCATAAAAAAAGTAATTAATACAGCCATAAATAATTTTTTACGCTGTTCTAAAGTAGATTTATACATGATATAACCTATATATGCTAAAACAGCAAAACCAATAAATTTAAAAATTACACTTACATAATTTTTTTGCCAAGAAGAAAGCAATAACGCAATGAAAGGAGCAGATAAAAAAGCTATAATAGGGATTAAGATTTTCTGAGGAATACCAAGTATTTTTTTTTCATATATATATTGATTTGGTGGCAAGCCTCTCTCTCCAAATACATTTTTTTTAATCCCACTCCAAAAGAAAATCAATCCTGTTAACATACCTATTCCTGCCAAACCAAAACCATAATGCCAACCATATTTTGCCGCTAATAATCCACAAAGCAGAGGAGCAACAAATCCTCCAATATTAATTCCCATATAAAAAATGGTGAATCCGGAATCTTTTCTTGTATCTCCATCTGGGTATAAAGATCCTACAAAAGTTGAAATATTGGGTTTGAAAAAACCGTTCCCAACAATAATAAACGATAAGGCTAGAAAAAATGCAATATCATTTTCTATGGCAAGAACAAAATGACCTAAAGCCATTAAAATGCCACCAAGAAAAATGGAACTACGCATTCCTAATATTTTGTCAGATATTTGACCCCCAATAACGGTAGATGCATACACTAAAGACCCATATGAAGCATAAACAACCGCAGTGGCCACATCACGTTCAGTAAGAGCTTTAAAAATTTCTTGAACCATGTAAAGCGTTAATAAGGCTCTCATTCCATAGAAACTAAATCGTTCCCAGAGTTCTGCAAAAAATAAATAAAATAACCCTACCGGGTGTCCAAATAATTCTTTTTGATCTTGTTGGGTAGAAATTGTTGACATATGAGAAAGTTTTGGTTAATTTTTAATCTGAATTTCATCCTTTTCAGATTCTCCTATGGATTTATCCATGAAGTTTGTCATTTTATTGTATAGATGTAAACGAGTATTATTTCCTTTATAAATCCCATGGGCTCGATCTGGATAAACGAATAGGTCAAATTGTTTGTTGGCCTCTACCAATGCATTGATCATTCGCATGGAATTTTGAGAATGAACATTGTCATCTCCTGTACCATGAATTAACAAATAATCTCCTTTTAATAATTCAACGAAATTTATAGGTGAATTATCATCATAGCCACTTGCATTTTCCTGTGGTGTTTGCATATATCTTTCTGTATAAACAGAATCATAGAACCGCCAAGAAGTTACCGGGGCAACCGCAATAGCTGCCTTAAAAACATCCGCACCTTTGGTTATAGCCAGGGAGGACATATAGCCACCATAGCTCCATCCCCAGATACCAATTCTATTCTCATTGATATAATTTAGTTTACCCAATTCTATAGCTGATTCTATTTGATCTTCAATTTCAAATTTACCCAACTCTTTATAAGTCATTTTTTTGAAATCACGGCCTTTAAATCCAGTACCTCTTCCATCCACACAAACAACGATATAACCTTTTTGAGCCATCATCATATGCCAATAATCTTTGTCATTATTCCATGAATTTTTTACTCTTTGAGATCCCGGTCCAGAATATTGGAACATTAACAAAGGATATTCTTTTGTGTTGTCAAAATCAGTAGGTTTGATCGTCCACATATTAAAATCACCCTTTTTAGTTTTTAAAACTGAAAATTCCTTCTTGGGTAAGTTATAATTGGATAGCTCTTCCTTTAGCTTTGAATTATTCTTAATCCCTTTTAATTCACTCCCTGTTTGAGCATTGTTTAAAGTGTAAATTTCTGGTGTGTCAGTACTTGAATATGTATTGATAAAATAATTAAAGTTATTGCTAAATGCAGCACTATTCGAACCAATTTTTTGGTTCAATTTTCTTTTATTTTTACCATTGACCTTTATCGAATAAATACTTCGATTTATAGATCCTTCTTCGGTTGATTGATAAAATATTCTATTTGTTTTGCTATCAAAACCATAATAACTTGTAACCTCCCAATTACCTTGAGTAATTTGATTAATCAATTTTCCGTTTTTATCATAATGATAAATATGGTTAAAGCCATCCTTTTCACTCGACCAAATGAAGCTATTATCTTTTAAAAATGTGAGATCATTGGTTATATCTATATAGGCCAAATCTTTTTCATTCAATACCAATCTGCTCTTAACAGAATTTCCATCAACAAAAAGTAGGTTTAAATTATTTTGATGTCGATTTAAGGTGGTAACAGCCAAAGTGTTTTTTTCTTGGGTCCATTGCATTCTTGGAATGTAGTGCTGTTGAAGTCCCCCTAAATCCAGAGCATCCTTTTTTTGAGTTTTAAGATTATAAAGATGTAGACTAATTTCCGCATTATTTTCTCCCGCCTTGGGATATTTGAAAACTTGTCTTTCAGGATATAATTGATCGCCATATATATCCATCGAAAATTCAGGGACATTGGTTTCATCAAACCTTAAATAAGCTATTTTATCAGAATCACCATTCCATTGAAAAGCCCTTACAAATTTAAATTCTTCTTCATAAACCCAGTCGGTAATACCATTTATAATTTTATTTTTTTCACCATCATGAGTAATTTGAGTTATTATTGAGGATTTCAAATTTTTCACATAAACATTGTTTTCAAGTACAAAAGCAATGTGTTTTCCATTCGGTGAAAAAGTTGGTTCCTGAATTGAGTTTTTAGAAATGAGTTCTAATTTTTTCAAATTCAAATTATAAATATAATACTTACCTATCCATGAACGACGATAAATTCTTTCAAGGTCAATGCCCAAAATTATTTTTGACTCATCTTTACTAAAGGTATAATTATCAAAATATTTAATTCCCTCAAGATCATTCCCAGAAATTATGGTTTCAATCTTTTTTAATGTGGCATAATCGTATTTATCTAAACTCGTTTGTTCTCTGTCATGATTTAAAATTGTATAAAAATCACCACTGCCCATAGCGTGAAAAGATTCTAACTTTTCTGTATTAAAAGTTCCTTTTGTCCATATATCATCTAATGAAATTTCTTGTTTCTGGGCATAATTCGAAGTAGAAATAACAAGAAGAAGGATGATTATATTTTTCATTTATTCCGTTTAAAAAAATAAAAACATGTCAAGTTTACGCAAATAAATTCAATAAAAATTATTATTGTAAATAAAACCTTTATTAACAAAGTGTTTGAGAATTGTTTTAATATGATAATTATATAATTTTAGAGGAGTAAATTTATGATTATCTTTGATTTTTTATAAAATATATTTATTTATGTCAAAAAGGGTCTCAGGTTTTTCAAAATTTTCTATTGAAGAAAAAACACGTTGGCTTGCTAGGAATTATTTTAAGGATGAAAATACGGGAATTTCAATTCTAAAACAATATTTGAATCAAGATCAAAAACTTCAAGATCTTCACAATGAATTCATCGAAAATACGATTTCAAATTTTTATATCCCATATGCAATTGCTCCTAACTTTATTATCAATGGCCAAACTTATGCATTACCTATGGCTATTGAAGAAAGTTCAGTAGTGGCTGCAGCGTCATTGGTTGCAAAATTTTGGAGTAATCGGGGAGGCTTCAAAGCTGAGGTTGTTTCAACAATAAAAGTTGGTCAGGTTCATTTTATGTTTGTTGAAGATTTCCAAAAGCTAACATCATATTTTAATAATGTTAAATCTCAACTCATTGAATCCACTAATTCCATAACTCAAAATATGCGCAAACGTGGGGGTGGAATTATTGATATAGAACTTCGCAATAAAACATCAGAATTAAAGAATTACTATCAACTGCATGTTACTTTTGAAACGGTTGACAGTATGGGTGCGAATTTCATAAATTCTTGTTTGGAAGTCATTGCGAATACTTTTAAAAATGAAAGTATTAAAATAGTGATGAGTATACTTTCAAATTATGTTCCAGAATGTTTGGTGAAGGCAGAAGTATCTTGTAATGTTGATGATTTCTTTGTTGACAATGGAGCCTATTATGCTCAAAAATTTGTTCAAGCAGTACAAATTGCGAATGTTGAGCCGTACAGGGCTGTTACTCATAATAAGGGAATAATGAATGGGATTGACGCGATTGTTTTGGCTACAGGAAATGATTTTCGAGCGGTTGCAGCAGGAGCCCACGCTTATGCATCCAGAAGTGGAAAATATAAAAGTTTAACCCATGCTAAAATTGAAAATGGTAAATTCCATTTTTGGATAGAAATTCCATTGTCGCTGGGAACAGTGGGAGGATTAACAAAATTACACCCTTTGGCAAAACTATCATTAGAAATATTACAGCAGCCCTCGGCAAAAGAACTGATGCAAATAATAGCAGTTGCAGGATTGGCTCAAAATTTTGCAGCATTAAAAGCTTTGACCACAACTGGAATCCAGCAGGGGCATATGAAAATGCATTTGATGAATATTTTAAATCAAATGGAAGCAAATTTGAATGAAAAAAGGATCATTATTGAAAAATTCGAGGGAAAAACAGTCTCTCACAATGCCATTGCCAAAGCGTTACACACTTTAAGAACGGAAAATTTAATATAGCTTTAAGTTATAAGTTTATAAAAACATTCTATTTGATCTGGATGAAAAGTACTGTCAAATATGCTTATCTTTGATAAAAATTATTAACTATTTAAACTATAAATTATGTCTTTTCAATTACCAAAATTAACATATGCCTATGATGCTTTAGAGCCACATATTGATGCTAGAACGATGGAAATTCATCATAGTAAACATCACAATGGATATACAACCAATTTGAACAATGCAATTGCAGGAACCGATTCAGAAGGAAATTCAATAGAAGATATTTTAGAGAATCTGGACATGAGTAATGGAGCTGTTAGAAATAACGGTGGAGGATTTTATAATCACAGACTTTTTTGGGAAATAATGTCGCCGAATGGCGGTGGAGAACCAAGTGGAGATCTTGCAACAGCCATTAATGATGCATTTGGTTCATTTGATTCCTTTAAAGGTGCTTTTACTAAGGCAGCAGCTACTCGTTTTGGATCAGGATGGGCATGGTTATGTGTTCATAAGGGAGGTAAAGTTGAAGTTTGTTCAACTCCAAATCAAGACAATCCTTTAATGAAAGATGCAGGATGCTCTGGAACTCCAATTTTAGGCTTGGATGTTTGGGAACATGCTTACTATTTGAACTACCAGAACAGGAGGCCAGATTATATCAATGCATTTTTTAATGTTATTAATTGGGATGAGGTTTCTAAAAGATATGAAGAAAATAAATAATTTGTTATTTCAAATCTAAAAGACTAACCACGGATATTATCCGTGGTTAGTCTTTTTATATAGCACTACTAAATTTGCTATAAGTTATAGTTAGTTAATATCCAGTATATTATAATATGAATTCAAGGAATATTGCCTTTTTACTTGCCTTTTTGGCAGCTTTGATTTATGGTATAAGTTTTACGGTTGCCAAGGACGTAATGCCTTTATATATCAACCCTTTTGGATTCATATTGCTTCGTGTTTCTGCCGCAACACTTGTATTTTGGATTGTTGGAATATTTCTTAAAAGCGAGCAAATAACTTTACATGATTTTGCAAGAATATTTTTGGCATCCATTTTTGGAATAGCCTTGAATATGTTGGCATTTTTTAAAGGTTTAAGTATGACTACCCCAATAAGTGCAGCGGTAATAATGGTTACAACTCCCATTATGGTTTTATCATTGTCGACAATTTTTTTAAATGAAAAAGCTACCAAAAAGAAAGTTTTAGGTATTTTAATAGGCTTGTTTGGAGCAATACTTTTAATTGTTTATGGCAGAGATTTAGAAATCGCTTCAAATGCCAGTCTAGGAAATTTATTGATATTCTTAAATGCTACATCGTATGCTGTGTATTTGATATTAATTAAAAACCTTACTAAAAAATTCCATCCCCTAACTTTGGCAAAGTGGCTTTATTTATTTGGTTTGATCTTAGTTATTCCATTTGGTATACAGGAGTTTAAGGATGTAGAATGGATTATGTTACCGAACTCTGCGATTTATAAAATTGGATTTGTTGTATTATTTACAACCGTCTTAAGTTATATGTTCAATCTTTTCGCTATCAAAAAATTAAAGCCTACAACCCTGAGCATATTTATTTATTTGCAGCCTGTAATTGCAAGTTTATACGCTTTATTAGTTGGAAGTGATTCGTTGAATATAACAAAAATTCTGGCTACTGTTTTAATATTTTGTGGTGTTTACCTGGTAACTCGAAAAAATTAGAAAGTAATGAGTCGATTTAATTATAAAAATCACCTTGTTTTAATTATGTAACTTTGAATAATTTTAAATTCAACAAATGATACAATCAATGACTGGTTATGGAAAATCTATTTTACAATTGCCTACCAAAAAAATAACGATCGAAATTAAAACACTTAACAGTAAGAATTTAGATTTAAATACCCGGATACCTTCAAAATATAGAGAAAAGGAAATTCAAATTAGAAGAAAATTAGCTAAAGAATTAATAAGAGGTAAAGTTGATCTTTCATTTTATGTTGAAACAACTGCAGAGGAGTTAACATCTCAAATTAATAAAGAAGTTGTTTCAAAATATCTACATCAATTAAAAGGTTTTGGAGATGAAAAGGATTTACTTTCCATAGCCATGAGATTACCTGATGTTTTAAAAACAGAAAGAGAAGAATTGAATGAAGAAGAATGGAATTCCATTGAAATTACTGTTAATGATGCTATAGTTCAATTGCAAAAATTCAGGTCTGATGAAGGAGAGGCTCTTAAATTTGATTTTATTGCAAGAATTGAAGAGATTAAAAATTCTTTGAATGCTGTCATTGAATTGGATGAAGAAAGGTTACTTGCTGTAAGAGAAAGGTTGCTAAAGGCCATTTCGGATTTAAAAGTTACTGCAGATGAAAATAGATTTGAACAGGAAATGATTTATTATTTGGAAAAATTGGATATTACTGAAGAAAAAGTTCGATTGAATAATCATTTACATTATTTTTTAGATGAGTTAAAGGGAGATATTTCTAATGGGAAAAAATTGGCATTTATATCTCAAGAAATAGGAAGAGAAATTAATACAATTGGCTCTAAAGCCAATTTTGCTCCTATGCAAAAGTTGGTGGTTCAAATGAAAGATGATTTGGAGAAGATTAAGGAACAGTTGCTTAATGTTTTATAATAATGAATCAAAAACAAGGTAAATTAATTGTTTTTTCAGCACCCTCCGGGTCAGGTAAAACAACAATTGTTCGTTACTTATTGGAAGAAAAAGAGTTGAATTTGGATTTCTCTATTTCTGCTACCTCAAGAGAAAAAAGAGGAAAGGAAACTCAGGGTAAAGATTATCATTTTATTAGTGCAGACGAATTTAAAAACCATATAAAGAATAATGATTTTGTGGAATGGGAAGAAGTATATCACAATAATTTCTATGGCACTTTACGTTCGGAAATAGAAAGAATTTGGAATGACGGAAAAGATGTCATTTTTGATATTGACGTAGTCGGCGGTTTGCGAATCAAAAGAAAATTTCCAAATCAGACTTTGGCAGTTTTTGTACAACCACCTTCCATAGAAGAAATGGAAAAAAGATTGAGAAATAGAAAAACCGACACTGAAGAAAAAATAATTGAAAGAGTAAGAAAGGCAGAAAGAGAACTTCAGTATGCATCAGAATTCGACATTATTTTGGTGAATGATGATTTAAATGAAGCTAAAAGAAAAGCCCTTGATTTGGTGGGAAACTTTATTAGGAAATAAAAAATTGATCTTATGAAAATTGGTCTTTATTTTGGTTCTTTTAATCCTATTCATGTGGGTCATATGATCATTGCGAATCATATGGCCGAATTTTCTGATTTAGATGAGGTTTGGTTTGTAGTAACTCCACATAGTCCACACAAGAAAAAAAGAAGTCTATTGGGAGATAACCACCGTTATCAAATAGTACAAATTGCCACAGAAGATTATTCCAAACTGAAACCTTCAAATATCGAATTTGGTATGAATCAACCAAATTATACAATTAATACTCTTGTTCATCTAATAGAAAAGTATCCGGAACATCAATTTAGCCTTATCATGGGAGAGGATAATCTGAAGTCTTTTCACAAATGGAAAAATTATGAGATGATCCTTCAAAACCATGATTTATATATATATCCAAGGTTTGCCAAAATAGAAGAAGATTCTGAATTTCAAGAGCATCCAAAAGTGCATTTCGTTGATGCTCCTATAATTGAAATATCTTCTACTTTTATTAGAAAACAGATTCATCAAAAAAAGGATATTCGCGCTTTATTACCTTTTAAAGTATGGAATTATATAGATGAAATGAATTTTTATAAATAGAAATCATATTGAACATATTGTGTTTTGCGTATTGTTATGAAGTAACTATATGATCAATAAGGGGAAAGAAGATGTTTATGTTGACAATCATAAAGGTTCTAGATGAGTTCTTAAAATTGTATTCAAATTCGACTTAAAAAACATCGTATATTTGCTATAGAAATTGAATCATGATGGAAAAGCCAATAAAAAAAAATAAAATAAAAGAAAAGCTAACCTATAAATATCGATTTGTAGTTTTAAATGAAGATACTTTCGAGGAGCGATTTTCATTTAAATTAAACCGGTTAAATGTTTTTGTTTTTGGGGCATTATTTTCAGTTTTTTTAATTGCTTTAACCACTTCAATTATTGCTTTAACCCCATTAAAAGAATACTTTCAGGGTTATTCTTCCACAGAGTTAAAAAAGGATGCTACCAATTTAGTTTATAAAGTTGATTCCCTGCAAAATGCACTTTTAGTCAATGATTTGTATATAGAAAACATTCAACAAATTCTAAAGGGAGAGATTAAAAGAGTTGATTTTAATAAAGATTCAATATTTGAACAAATGAAAATTGATAAAATTAATTTTGCCCCTTCATCTGTTGATTCCGCTTTTAGAGAAGTTGTGGAACAAGAAGATCGATTTAGTGTTTTCGAACAAGCATCAAAAAATTCAGATATTGTATTTACCTCACCTATAAAAGGAGAAATAACTCAAACCTTTGACACAAAAGAGGAGCATTTTGCGATAGATATTGCCGTTGATATCAATACACCTATAAAAGCCGTTGCTGATGGAACCGTAATATTTAATGGTTTTACTGCAGATACAGGATATGTTTTATTGATTGAACATAATCAAGGGTTTATTTCAGTTTATAAGCACAATGCAACAAATTATAAAAAACAAAGTGAATTAGTAAAGGCAGGTGAAGTTATTGCAACGGCTGGTTCAACCGGAGCATTTTCAACGGGTCCTCATTTGCATTTTGAACTATGGGAGAATGGATATCCCGTAAATCCTTCAAATTATATTTATTTTAAATAAATAAAACGCTCAGTGTTAAAATCATTTTTTGCAAAAATATACGCCAAACAAGTTTCAAAAAAAGTTTATAAATGGGCTAATAATCCATTTGAAACACAACGTAGAGTATTTCAAAGTTTGATTTATCAAGCTGAAAAAACCACTTTTGGTAAAGACCATAAATTTCATGAAATAAGGACATACAAAGATTTTGCTTCCAATGTTCCCATTAAGGACTATGAAGATTTGAAACCATATATTGAAGAAATTCAAAAAGGGAAAAGCGATATTTTATGGAAAGGCAAACCCATTTATTTTGCTAAAACTTCCGGAACAACTTCGGGTTCTAAGTACATCCCTATTACCAAGGAATCAATGCCTTATCACATAACAGCTGCCAAGGAAGCCCTTTTAATTTATATTGCCGAAACCGGGAATGCAAAATTTGTAGATGGCAAAATGATTTTCCTCCAGGGAAGCCCTGAAATTGATGATAAAAATTCGATTAAAACAGGAAGACTTTCAGGGATTGTTGCTCACTATGTTCCTAATTATTTGCAAAAAAACAGAATGCCGAGTTGGGAAACCAACTGTATTGATGATTGGGAAACCAAAGTAACAGCCATTGTAAAGGAAACTTATCAGGAGGATATGAGATTAATTAGTGGCATTCCTTCCTGGGTACAAATGTATTTCGAAAAATTGATTGAAAAAGAAGGTAAAAGTGTAGGTGAAATTTTTCCAAATTTTAACCTTTTTGTTTATGGAGGTGTGAGCTATGAACCCTATCGTCAGAATATGGAGAGTTTGATCGGTAAAAAAGTAGATTCTATAGAATTATTTCCTGCCTCAGAGGGATTTTTTGCCTATCAGGACAAACAAGATGAGAAAGGGATGCTTTTATTATTGAATGGAGGTATTTTTTATGAATTTATTCCAGCGGATAAGTTTTATAATAAGAACCCAACAAGATTGACTATTGAAGATGTAAAGCTTGGCGTAAATTACGTTTTGATACTTTCAACAAACGCCGGATTATGGGCATATAATATTGGCGATACCGTTGAATTTACCTCTTTGAAACCCTTTAGAATTATTGTTACGGGGAGAATAAAACATTTTATTTCTGCTTTTGGAGAGCATGTAATTGGTAAAGAAGTTGAACTTGCTGTACAGGAAGCGATGAAAGGAAACTTGGCTACTGTCAATGAATTTACGGTAGCACCTCGGGTAAATCCCGAAAGTGGTTTGCCATATCATGAATGGTTTATAGAATTTGAAACAGAACCGGAGGATTTGAATCTATTTGCAAAAGTCGGAGGCCAAGC
>JAUXGV010000201.1 GCA_030621915.1 Flavobacteriaceae bacterium | reverse complement strand
GACAATTTATTGAATAATCAATTTAATGCAGGTATTGGTTTAATGTTTTAATAATGGTAAATTTGCTCTTTCTCAATAATTTTAAGAAGGGCATTTTTTATATTTGATACAATGAAGTATTTATTATTCATCATATTTTTTTCAGTATTCAGTATTCCTATAAAAATGGAAAAAAAAATTGACAAAGAAATTTTGTCAATTTTTGAGTTAAATACCTATACAAAGGAAGTAATTGAAATTGATACCGAATTGGCAAAAACTTTACCATTGTCTTTCAATGATGATAATTTTTACAAAATCTTGTCTAATGAAAATTTAGTTGGTTATTTTTATTATGGGCAGGCACCTACAAAAATTGATGTATTTGATTATGTTGTTATATTTGATGAAAATTTAATCATCGAGAAAATCAAAGTATTGGCTTATAGAGAAGATTATGGTGGAGAAATAGGCAATAAAAGATGGCTTAAACAATTTAATAATTTGACAACGAATGATTCTATTACTTATAGACGGGAAATTAAAGGGATTTCAGGAGCCACAATTTCTGCAAGATCAATGACGATTGCAATAAATAAATTACTTCAAAGTCTAACCATAATTCAAAATAACAACCAATTTTAAATGCAGTTTCACGGATTAATTCATAGTTTTCCAAGGGAAATCAGACTACTAATTACAGTTTTTGTGATTACCTTGAATGTTGGATTTTTCACGGGTATTAATTTTGTTAAAGAGACTTCAACTTTCCAAACAAAAGGGATAGAAATTAATTATTTGGGAAATGAAAATGATGAAGAGGCGGAAGAAATGAAATTTAAAAAATCTAAAAAAGAAATTCTAACCTTAATTCACAATCACATTTTATCGATGTCGATTATATTTTTCTTATTGGGCGGCTTACTATCTTTAACATCTGTGAATAGAAAGTTAAAGACCTTTTTGATAATTGAACCTTTTATATCTATTGTTTTTACATTTGGGGGAATTTATATTCTTTGGAATGGTGTGCTTTGGTTTAAATATATAGTCATGTTGTCCGGATTGGCTATGACACTAACCTTTATTGTATCTTCTTTTATTGTGATCAAGGAAGTATTATTTTCTTCAAATAAAGATTAACTTTTTCAATTCAATTATTAGTTGTAAATTTGCACGCAATTATTAATCAAAATGATTCTCATTCAAATTTTATAATTGCACTATGGCTACTTCCAAAATACTTCTTGAAGGACTTACTTACGATGATGTTTTATTGATACCTGCATATTCTGAGGTTCTTCCGAGAGATGTGAGTATAAAAACTAAATTCACAAAGAATATTATTCTTAATTCTCCAATAATTTCAGCAGCAATGGACACGGTTACTGAATCTGAAATGGCAATTGCCATGGCTAGGGAAGGAGGCATTGGAATTTTACACAAGAATATGACCATTGCCAATCAAGCTGCAGAGGTTAAAAAAGTAAAACGTTCAGAATCAGGAATGATCATTGATCCAATAACTTTGAATAAGGAGAATTCGGTTGCTGAAGCAAAAGCTTTGATGAAAAAATATAAAATTGGAGGAATTCCAGTTGTGAATGGAAATCAAGAATTGATTGGTATTGTTACTAATAGAGATTTGAGGTTTGAAAAAAATAATGAAAAGGAAGTACAAGAAGTGATGACCTCCGATAACTTGATTACAGCCAAAGAAGGAACTTCACTGAAAGAGGCAGAGAAAATATTACAGAATCATAAAATTGAAAAACTACCTGTAATTAACCCTAAAAATAAGTTGGTTGGATTGATAACCTTTAGGGACATAATTAAAGTTATTGAAAATCCCAATTCGAATAAAGACACTTATGGAAGATTACGTGTTGCTGCGGCCATAGGAGTTACCGGTGATGCATTGGAAAGAGCAAATGGATTAATTAAAGAGGGCGTTGATGCCTTGGTAATTGATACAGCTCATGGTCATTCTAAAGGAGTTATTAGTGTTTTAAAAACGATTAAAAAGAACCACCCAAATACTGATATTATTGTCGGTAATATTGCAACTGGTGAAGCCGCTAAATTTTTAGTTGAAGCTGGGGCTGATGCAGTTAAGGTTGGAATTGGACCAGGTTCCATATGTACAACTCGAGTTGTTGCCGGTGTAGGTTTTCCACAACTCTCTGCAATCATTGAAGTGGCAAATGCAATTAAAAATACGGGTATACCGATTATTGCTGATGGTGGAATTAGATATACCGGTGATATTCCAAAAGCTATTGCTGCAGGTGCTGATACGGTGATGCTGGGTTCTCTTTTGGCTGGAACAAAAGAGTCACCGGGTGAAACTATTATATTTGAGGGAAGAAAATTCAAATCATATCGAGGGATGGGTTCTGTGGAGGCTATGACCAAGGGATCTAAGGATCGTTATTTTCAAGATGTGGAAGATGATGTTAAAAAATTAGTACCTGAAGGTATTGTAGGAAGAGTACCCTATAAAGGAGAGGTATACGAAACTATGCATCAATTTGTAGGAGGTTTAAGAGCCGGTATGGGATATTGTGGAAGCAAGGATATTGAGGCTCAAAAAAATGCCAAATTTGTCAAAATTACCTCTTCCGGAATTACAGAGAGTCATCCACATAATGTGACCATCACAAAAGAATCACCAAATTACTCCAGAAGATAAACAGATATTTATCTATGAAAGCAGCTACCGTACGAGAACTCAAAAAGGAACTAAGTCATCGATCGGCAGAGGAATTGTTGGAACTTTGTTTGCGTCTTTCTAAATTTAAAAAGGAAAATAAAGAATTGTTGACTTATCTTTTATATGAGGCTTCTAATGAAGAAGCATATATTGAAAGTGTAAAAAGGGAGATGGATCAACAATTTGAAGAGATCAATATCAACAGTTATTTTTATATAAAAAAAAGTGTTCGTAAAATATTACGCAACGCTAAAAAATATATTCGATATTCAAAAAAGAAGGAAACCGAGGTGGAGTTACTAATTTACTTTTGTTATCGATTAAAGAATATGAGTCCGCCTATAAAATTGAATACCACACTTGAAAACATATTGAAACGGCAATTATTTTTGATTAGAAAATCCGTTTCAACTTTACATGAAGATCTTCAGTATGATTACGAGTTAGAGTTGAATGAAATTGAAAATTAATGATGGGTTTAATTCCTTAGATTATCAATAAGATGCCCGATTGAATTGCAGTCCGATACTAAAAAAAACCCTGACCTTATTGATATCATTTACCCAGGAAACATCAAAATCTAAAGGGCCCAGAAACGATTGATAAGAAAGAGTTGCACCGGCGGAGATCAGGCTACTTGTTTCCACCATATCCTGCCAATTACCATTTGAACTGACAACATCTTTAATATATTCGTTAAAATCTCCAAACCCTACTGAAGCTACATTCAAATGAGGTGTTACATACAACTTGTTTATTGGACTAAACTGGAGAGCAAGATTTAGTTTCATAAATTGATTTACACTTAATTCATCTTCATGCAAGCCTGGAAAAATAAATCTTCCTTTCCTTTGATTGATCAAGTTTCCACCTAAAAAATATTTGGCTGCATAGCCGTAACCAGTAAACGAAACTTTTCCTGACGTTAAAGGATCCTCGAAAATAAAACCTGCGGTTGCACCAAAAATTCCTGTAATGTTTTTATGAAATGGAATCCTTTTTTCAAAATTTAAAGCCAGTCTTGTAAAACTATTTGTTTCTCCCTTAACAGCTGGTGTGGTTTCATCCGCATATTCCAAATCAACATCATGAAGCAATGATCTCCCTAAATAAGTCTGTAAAAAGGTTCCTTCAGTAGGGTAAAATACCTTATTCATATTGCTGTATTTATAATGAGCATATACTTCCAAATTATTAAAATAATACTGTTTTAGATCAAGGATATTATCTGTAAAATCTGTATTTGTTGTGGGTTTAATACTTGTATTCTCATAGTTAATACCAAAACCTACATAGCTTTTGAATGAATTGATATTTTTGTTAATTTGATTATCAAACTGGAAATAATTATATTGCATATCATCGGCACTTTCTCCATTGACAAATACCTTTTGTTTCAAATATTCACCAAAAATTTCCGACCTCCACCAAAATGTTTTTTCATCTCCAAAATTTTTCTGATATTCCAACCGATACCTTGGTTGTTCAGCAATGTCAACACTTATCAAAAAACGAGAAGCTTGACCAATAATATTTCTACCTGTATAATTAATAATCAAACCAACACTCCTATAAGAATCATAATGAAGAGATCCTTTAATTTGATTTTTTGAATGCTCGAAACCATCTAAGTAAAGTTTTGTTTCCTCTTCATTAGCAACACCATGATAGGTGATTTGGCTAAACCGGGTAGTTCCCATAGCTCTATCTATACCATTTATAATGTCTTCCGCAGTATATTTTTTATGAGGTTGAAGATTTGTTCTGGCTTTAACCAGGTCCAGATTACCTATGCTAATATTATTATATATGATGGTATCTAGGATGATCTCATTTTCCACTTCTGGCAATTTATGAATTCTTTGTTTGTACGTTTGTAATTTATTTGCCAATGTTGCTAATACATTTCTATTGAGATGGGTAGCAAATTTTCCTTCTTCATATATTTCATTACCTTTTTCAAAATCACCTGTAGAATAAGTTAAATTAGGAACATGATCAATTAAAATATCACAGAGTTTTCGATTTTCCGGGTTTTTTAAATTACTGGTTAGCATGGCAGCTTGAAAGAGAAGAGTTGCGATATTATCCAACTTTTCTTTGGGCTCCATTCCACCACCAACATCACTACCAATTATAAAATAATCTCCCATATTTTTAGCTATATCCACTGGAAAATTGTTAAGTACTCCACCATCAACTAAAAGTGTGTTTTCATAAGGGATTGGTTTAAAAACACCAGGTATAGACATACTTGCTCTCATAGCCAAACTCAGAGAGTACATGTCCATTCTAACATATCCAGTTATTAATATAACAGATTTTGATAATTTATCAATTCCATATC
>JAUXGV010000088.1 GCA_030621915.1 Flavobacteriaceae bacterium | reverse complement strand
AATTTAAATGGAGAAGGTAGTGGAACTATTTTAAATCATATAGTTCAATTTAATGCAAACCAGTTTACACCTGTAGATACCGGGTTGATCCCTTTAGGAGAGCAAAAAGAGGTTAAGGGAACCCCTTTTGATTTTACTACACCACATACAATTGGAGAAAGAATCAATACAAAGAATGAGCAATTAAAAAATGGTGCCGGATACGATCATAACTTTGTGCTAAATGAAACCAAAAAAAATGGTATGAATTATGTTGGATCTGTCACTGGAGACAAATCTGGAATTGTGATGGATGTTTATACTGAAGAACCTGGGATACAATTTTATAGTGGAAATTTTATGAAAGGCGAGAATATTTTTAAATCTGGTACAGCAGATGACTATAGAACAGCCTTTGCTCTAGAAACACAGCATTTTCCAGACAGTCCAAATCAGCCAAATTTTCCAAGTATAACTTTAAACCCCAAAGAGAAATATCATACAATTTCAATATATAAATTTTCAGTTATCATTGGAAAAACCGATGATGCTGACCCACTTATTCCAGAATAAGTTGACCCATTAAAAAATATTAAGCCTTCTCAATCAAAATTAGCAACGTTTTTAATTGGCTTAAGTTATTTTATGAAAAGTGAAACTCAATCAAGTAAAATCACTCTTTTTAACCTAAATTAATCGAGGTTGTTACACAGGCTCTGGATATGATTTAATATTTTTTCACTCCAATAAAAAACTAATACTAACAACCATTAAACCGTCAACACCTTAGTTTTCTTATTTACTGAATAATTCCTCCATTTTTCGATACATTTTTGCATAGATTCTGGTAGTTCAGAATCAAAAATTAATTTTATTTTTTGATGAGACATCTGAAAATAAACGTATTAAGTAGATGATCATCATTATCATCAGATCCAATAGATTCAGTTATCTTTGTTTCATTGGAAAAATTAACATAATCCGTTTAAATAATTGTTGTACTCTAGAAAACAACCCTAATTAATGAACAATGATTCAAGAATATAAATCCATAGAGTATATGGGTAAGATTGTTTTTAGCAAAGCGTCTGTCTTAGCTCCGGTAAGGGATTTAAAACCTTTTCAGGATAATGAAGCGTGTTTTATGTTTGTGAATAAAGGGGAGTTTACCATTCGAACACCTGATCAATTACTCGACTTTAAGAAAGATCAGGGGTTACTCGCAAAATGCTTTAATTTTTTTGTAGAAACAACAGAGCAACAGCGTTCCAATTATGACACCATGGAATTTCTTGGTATATTCCTCTTTCCTGAACATGTAGAAAGTCTCTTTGATTTTCACCTATCATCTTCTACAAAGCGGGTTGATTTTAATGCGAAACAATTACCAATTGATCAGCTTTTTAAGTCATTTCAAGATTCTGTAAATATTCTTGTTGACAATCCTGAATTAACAGATCAACTGATGATAGAAACAAAGCTTAAGGAATTTGTTTTACTAATTTCAAAATCACAGAATTTATCACCCATAGATTTTCTAGCATCTATGTTCAAACTCAATCCTACAGAATTCCATGCAACGATTGAGAATAACTTGTATTCTAGTCTTAGCATTACTCATCTTGCGCAATTGTGTACCATGAGTATCTCTTCTTTCAAGCGAAAATTTAACGAAGAGTTCGGTGAGTCTCCTAAAAAATATATCGCTAAAAAGAAATTGCAGAAAGCTGTTAATATGCTCACAAAAAGTGACGAACGTATCTCAAATATTGCTTATGATTGTGGGTATGAAACGATTTCTACTTTCAATCGATCCTTTAAATCAGAGTACCAAGTATCACCAAGAGAATTTCGTGCGAACCAAAATGCATAGTTATTGAACCAATCTGCAAATTAAACCACTTTCGATTTTATCACCTTTGTATAAACAAAAACATTTAAGTTATGAAGGATCAGAAAGAAACCATGGTAATCACTGCAGTAGTGAACAAAGCTAATATAGCTGAGTTGCCATCTTACTTAGAACAAATTCAACCAATCTTCGCTAAAAATGGCGCGAAACCTATAGGCCGTTATAAAACTAAACAAAATTTAACAGGAACAGATAGCCCTGAAATCATTTCGATTTTTGAATTCGACAACACTGATACCATTAATACAATGGTTCAATCGGAAGAATTCACTGGTCTCTCTAATTTGAGGGCACGTGTTTTTAGCAAATTAAACATGATGATATGCGCATCGTAACAAATCGAAAATCATGAAAAAAACAATAATTAAAAGAAGCATTACAATTAACGCTTCAAAGCAAAAAGTATGGGATGCATTGGCAGATTTTGGAAATGTTCAAAACCTCAGCCCTAACATTAAAAAATCATATTTAACCTCAGAGGATTCTATTGGACTTGGGTCAACTAGACATTGTGACTTTTACTCAATGGGAGCATCAGTAGATGAAAAAATCATTGAATGGAATGAAGGTAAATTGATGAGAATTGAGCTTTACAATCCAAAAAACTTACCGATGATTCGTGAAATGGAGGCAGTATTCGAATTGGAAGAAAAAAACGATCAAACATTCATTAAAGGAACTTTTGAATATGGTATGAGTAATGCCATTGGCCGATTCTTCAACAAGTTAAAAATGGAAAAAATGAACATTGATTCGTGGGAAGCATTTTTGGCTGGAATAAAGCATAATTTAGAAAAAGGCGAAAAAATAGACAAAAACACACATCTGAATTTAGAAGCTGTTGAGTGACTAGTTTGATATATTGAAATAAAAATGTCTTATTATATGACCATTTGATACAAATCCTATTGTAAGTCAACACCTTACACCTTCTGATTTATCGAATAATTCCTCCATTTTTCGATATATCGTTGCATATCTTCCGAGAGTCAGAATCAAAACTAAAGTGCTTTTTTAATAGGATCTGACTAAAAACCAATCTATAAAATTAATGATATCCTTTTTTATCAATTCCAACAGATTAAGTTACATTTGTTCTCTATGAGAAATAGACGCAATACGTCTATATAAATGTTGTACACAAGCGGAAAAATCGTACTCTGAATTTTATAAATCAATGAATAAAAATGAAATAGCAAAAGAATACATAACTCACCTTGAAAATGGAAACATTGAGCAAGTAGTGGCATTGTTCAATGAAAATGGAATGGTTGACTCACCGCTATACGGAATTAAAAAAGCAAAGGATTTTTATCTTGAATTGAATAATGACACAACAAATTCCGAACTTCATATAAAAGGAATTTTTGAAGAAAATGACTCAAATAATTTGGCTCTTTATTTTACCTTTAAATGGACTTTAAAGAATAATCAAAAAGTGGAGTTTGATGTGGTAGATATCATAGAATTTGATAATCAAAACAAGATTAGTAAACTGAAAATTATATATGACACTGTTATTGCTAGAAAATTAGTCGAACAATTGTAGAAATAAAGCCAGCGTACAACAAGTACATGTATTAAAATGACAGAAGAAAATCATTGCTATGATAATGCGATGGCTGAACGTGTAAATGGTATTTTATAAGCCGAGTTTTATATGGATCAGACCTTTACAATCACCGCCCATGCTAAAAGAGCAGTAAAAAATGTAATCAAATTGTATAATGAAATAAGATTACACTTATCTTTAGACTATAAAACATCAAATATGGCATATAAATTATCAGCGTAAATCAATTTTAACCTGTAGCCATATTTTAGGACGAGACATTAAATAAAATTTGAAAAAGATTATAGTTCATTATAATTATAACAACAAATTATTTAAAGAATGAATAGATTTGTAAACAACACATTAACCGTTATAATCACGTTGTTTGCTTTTTTTTGCTATTCGTGTAATTCAGAGAAAAAAAGCAAAAATCAAGAATCCCGTAGTTTAAAAATCATAACCCATAATGTTTGGTATGGATTTACCAAAGTACCCGAAAGAAAAGAAACATGGCTTTCATGGATCAACGAGCAAGGCCCTGATATTGTATCACTTCAGGAACTCAATGAATATACACATCAAAAATTAGCTGAAGATGCAAAAAGTTACGGCCATAACTATAGTGTATTACTAAAAGAGAACGGATTTCCAACCGGTATAACTTCACGCTATCCGATTGAAGATATAACAAGAATCACCGAAGGTTTCCATCATGGATTATTGCGGGTCAAGATACATCAAATTTATTTTTATGTAATTCATTTACATCCTTCTAATCGGAAAACCAGAAAGAATGAAATCAACCAAATTTTGCGGAACATTGATGAGCTTCCTCTTGGTTCGCAAGTTGTTCTGGCCGGTGACTTTAATACTTTCTCTTCACTCGATTCAGTTTATTATTCCCATGGTAGGTTGGAGCCTTTTTTCGATGACCGAGATTTATTGTACAAGGAAAAAAATTTAAACAATGGCAAGTTGGATTATACAGTTATCCAGGAAATAATGGACTATGGATTAATTGACCTAGAGGCCAGTTCAAGAATCTCCTCTTATAATTTCACTGGTAGCTTTCCAACATTGGTAGAAAAAGAAGGAGAACATGGAGATCAAAGACGTCTTGATTATGTTTTTACATCCAAAAATTTGGCAGATAAAGTTACCAAAGCTAATATTATTGCCACTGACACAACTCTTATATTATCGGATCATCTGCCAGTTATGATAGAATTGTGTTTAGACCATTAAAAGGTTGAAAACGAGCACCAATAAAAGATAAAATGCATTGAAACACATTTTATCAAAAACGTTACAAACATTAATAAAACCCATGAAATTCAATTGCTTGACCTTTTTATTTTATTTTCTTTCGATTGCCGTTTTAGCAAATTTGCAAGCCAATCGGGATCAAGATTATCATAAATATCATATGCAAATTGTAGAGGCGGAAAAGTTGATGGGTGATGAAAAATTTAAAGAAGCCTTAAACATATACGATCAGGTCTTCCTGGACTATGACTTTATATTTTTGAGGGATTATAAAATTGCTGCTCAAGTAGCCTTTTACATAAATGAAAAGAAAAAAGCTTTTCAATACATAAAAGAAGGTATAACCGCCGGGTGGAATTTAAAAGAATTAAAAAAGAATAAATTCTTAGAACCGCTACAAGACGATGCTGAATGGAAGACTATTGAACAAGAGTATGACAGTCTTTATAATCAGTATTTAGTAAGGATTGATCAGAACATTAGAGAAGAGGTCCAGCTCATGTTCAAAAAGGATCAAAGAAAAGCTATCGGTGCGTTATTTAGAATTGGAAACAAGTCGCAGGAAAGATATGGAACAAAGAAGTTTGCCCCACATAGCGAAAATCAGATGTTTGAACTTATCGATATATTGAATAACGATGATTATCCTGGAGAAAAAATAATTGGTAATGACTTTTGGATGTCAACTATTATTGGTCACCACAATTCTATATCCTATGAATATGTCATGAAAGACACACTCTACAATTTCATTAAGCCTAAATTAATTAGAGCTATTGAAAATGGTGAGATGTCGCCATATGAATTTGCTTTAATAGATGATTGGCAAAAAGCGGTATCATCTGATCGGAGAGAGTCAGGATATGGATACCTAAATTCACCCAATCAATCAACTTTGTCAAAGACCAATGAACTCAGAAAAGTGATTGGGTTAAGATCAGTGGAGTTGAGAAATAAATTGGTTGATGTAGAGAAAAAAACAGGTATGAATTTTTATTTACCAAATTGGATAAAAGGTAAAATTAATGTTGAATAAAATAAATGATTCACAAGAGTTGAATTATCCAGCTATAATGAAAGCCATTTTGGAAACCGGATTTAAGGGGTATGTAGCTCAGGAATTTATTCCAACTTACGAAGATAAGATAGCAGCTCTTAGAGAAGGTGTTAACATATGTGATGTGTGATTTTTTTAATAAAAAAAATCATTTACCCTTAACGAATTAATTTAAATGATGTTTTTCAAAATATTTTCATGAGAGAATGTTGACTTATATAAATTCAAATTGAGAATTAATTACCACATTTATTCAATTATTATTTCTATACTTTAAACCCGGATTATGCAATAGAAAATTTATTACATCTTGAAGCCACGGCAAAATATACCACTTCACTACTTTTTGAAGTTTAACCATAACGATGCTATGCATAAACTACTAAAAAGTCATATTTTATTGTGGTTTCAATCCTCATCACAAAATTCTATTACATAATCCGGATTAAAAAAGAATTGGTAATTATAAATGAAACTTAAATTAATATATATATAAATAGAAGTCACAATATATATTCAAAAGCTGTCGAAATTAGAATTGCTTGTTTTTTTGACGGATTGGTAAATTTCCATAATTTAATTAATGATAAATATGAAGAAAAGGGATATCATTTAATATGCACGAATGAAAAAGGCGAAGTTTTGGGAACAGGAAGATTGAACATAGAAAATTCAAAAGGAATTATTTCTCAAATGGCAATTGACTTAGAAAATCAAAACAAAGGAATTGGACGACTTATCCTATTAGAAATCCTTAAAAAATGTGAAATTAAAAAATTGAATTTAATAGAACTAAGTGCTCGAGAAACTGCCATTGAATATTATAAAAAATTTGGATTTGGAGTTAGTGGTGAAAAATATGCTTCTAAGAAAACAGAGATTATTCATCAAAAAATGTTTAAAACACAAATAGCTTAACGATAGCAATGCTAGAAATAAAAATATTAGGGGAATTAAGTTAAGGCTAGCATAGAAAACACTAAATTTACATAACATTGGTGTTAATTCAAGATTCGGTTAATAATAGATTAAAAGCCTTGTGGAATAACTTTTTTATTTATGAAAATCCAAATTATAGCAATTGTATCTGAAGAAAGTGTTTTTTGAGGTATACCACATTGAGTCATTCACGAAATAGATGGCAATTATGAAGGTTAATTATTTAAGATGAAAACATTAAAAAAGAAAATAGAAAAACTAAATAAATTATCTGAAGAAATATGTTTGAGTATTTCCTTTCCAACACATCGAACATTTCCTGACAACAAACAAGACTTAATTCTGCTAAAAAACTTAATTAGCGAAGCAGAGAAAAATATTATCAACCGCTATGGAAAAAGAGATTCTGGTGGAATTCTTGAGAACATTTCAAAAATATTAGAGCGTGTTGACCCAAATTACAATTTAGACAGTCTACATATTTTTGTTTCTGAAGATGATTTAGAAATTATTCAACTTCCAATAACAATTGAGAATAGTGAAGTTATCATTAATCATAAATTTAATCTATTCTATCTTGAAGAATCTCTTAAGAAAAGAAAAGATTACTTAATTCTATTGCTTTCTCAAAGTGGAGTTCAATTGTATGAAGCTATGAATAATACTATCATTTCGGAAATTCAAAATCAAGATTTCCCATTTGCTCAAAACAATCATTTTATTACACATTCTGATAAAGCTAGTGATGCAAAACTAGTTGATAATATGGTTAAAGAATATTTTAACAAAATAGACAAAGCTGTTCAGAAAGTATGCTTGGAAACTGAATTATCGGTGGTAGTAATTTGTACTCCTAGAAATTATCAACATTTGATGACTGTATCAGATAATATTTCATCTTTTATAGGAAATAGTCCTATAAATTATAACGATGTTTCTTTGCATTCTATAGCAAATCAGACATGGAATTTATATAGCTCTGAATTGTAATATTTATCGGCAAAGTTCAAATAGATTAAAGCATAATTCCACTAAACCGTTGTATTTTATTATTTGCAATTTCTCAATCATCAGAAAAATTCTTAGAAAAGTCGTAAAAAGAAACAGACAGACTTATGACTTTAATAACCGGTTTTCAATCAATCTGCCAAACTGTTTGGTAAATGGTAAGATTAAAATAGTAATAACTAGGTTAAACACCAGATGTGCCAAGGCTACTTCGTAAGAAATTGCCATATTAAAACTATCGATCAGGTTTTTATAAGGAATCGCAAATGGTAAATAAACCAACACGCCAATGATGTTAAAAATTAAATTTGCCAAGGCTGTTTGTTTTGCAGTTTTGTTCAATTTCATAGCAGCTACAAAAGCCGTAGTTGTTGTACCTACATTAGAGCCAACAATTATAGCGATAGCAGAATCTAGTCCTAAAATTTGTTGGCTACATAAAATAATTGTCAACCCTACAGTTACTGAACTAGACTGACAAACCGCAGTAACCAATGCTCCAAGAAGTACGCCGATAATAGGTTTAGAAGCGTAGCTCATATAATGCACTAATTCTTCACTATTCTTTATAGGTTCTAAAAATTGCCCTATCATATCCAGACTAAACAAAATCAACCCTAAATAAAAAATAGGCTTTGAAATAAGTAACAGTTTTCCTTTAAAATAACCTAATAAAAAGCCCATGGCCAAGAATAAAATACCCAATGCCTCAATTTTAAAAGACACTAGCCAAGCTGTAATAGTGGTTCCTAAATTACTACCCAATAAAATTGGTAATGAATTGTGAAACGATATAACTCCAGAATCAACAAATGATACTGTGATGGCTACAACCGCACTACTACTCTGAATAATACCTGTACCAATAAACCCTGTGAACAAGCCTTTTAATTTAGAACCCGTTAAGCGTTGTAGTACCGAATGCATTTTATCATTGGCTTGTTCTTTTAAGTTGTTAGAAAAACTTTCTAAACTATGTGTAAACAATCCAACCGCTGCAATAATTGATATGAGTATACTCCAAGAATTCATTTATTCTTTCTGATTCACTGAATAATTTCTCCATTTTTCAATACATTTTTGCATATCTTCCGGGAGTTCAGAATCAAAACTCAAATACTTTTTAGAAGTGGGATGCATAAAACCCAGGGTTTTGGCATGAAGGGCCTGCCGAGGTAAAATCTTAAAACAATTGTCTACAAACTGTTTGTATTTGGTATAGGTGGTACCCTTTAAAATTCTCTCTCCTCCATAACGTGCATCATTAAATAAGGGATGACCCAAATGCTTAAAATGAGCCCTTATTTGATGGGTTCTTCCGGTTTCCAATTTGCATTGTACTAAGGTAACATAGCTAAACCTTTCAACTATCTTATAATGTGTGATTGCGGCTTTTCCGAAATCCCCTTCCGGGAATACATCCATTTGAAGTCGGTTTTTAAGGCTTCTGCCAACATGGCCTTCTATGGTTCCCTCCTCTTCTTCTACATTTCCCCAAACCAAGGCCAGATACAAACGATCTGTAGTTCGGTCGAAAAATTGTTTGGCCAAATTAGCCATGGCGAATTCCGTTTTGGCCACCACTAATAAACCACTTGTATCTTTATCAATTCTATGAACCAGTCCTGGACGTTCATTGGAGTTTTTTGGTAAGTTTTCAATATGGTGAATCAATCCGTTTACAAGAGTTCCTGAGTAATTTCCATGCCCAGGATGAACCACCATACCAGCATCTTTATTCACAACAATAACTTCATCATCTTCATAAATAATATGAATAGGAAGATTCTCGGCTACTAATAAATTTTCATGAGGAGGATGAGCCAAAACAACCCGAACAACATCATGAGGTTTTACTTTGTAATTTGATTTTACAATTTGTTCATTAACCAAAACATTACCCGCTTTTACTGCTTGTTGAATTTTATTTCGAGTGGCATTTTCAATAAAGTTCATTAAAAATTTATCAACTCGCAAAGGTTCCTGGCCCTCGCTTGCTTTAAAATTATGATGCTCATAAAGCTCGTCGTTTACAATTTCGTTTTGATCTTCATTCATTATTGGAAGCTCTATTTGTAAATCCTTTTATTTAATGAATCTCGTCTAGCCAAGCCATCACCCATAATCAAATCAATAGAAGTATTTTTGGGTAATCTATCTCCGGGTTGAATTTCTTTATTACCTGATTCCATACTTCTTACCACATCAAGGCCTAAATCCCGAATATATAATTCTTTGCCTATTCTAAATCCTATAGACCTTAATTGAGTAACCACCTGTCTCTTGGTTTGGTTCAAAACATCGGGCATGGTAATTTTTCTATAGGTGGTTGGATTGAGCGTTAGGTAAATTTTTCTTTTTTCTTTTACAAAATCTCCTGGGCTTGGATCCTGATCAATTATTGATCTAGGAGGGTATTTTGGGTTAAAACTAGCTGAATCAATAACCACCAAGGAAAGATTCAAATCCTCTAGAACCATTTCAGTTTCAGCCATGGTCAGTTTTTCTAAATTAGGAACTTCAATTTTCTGATCGTGTTTGGTATAATAATGCATCCATTTTGATAGGCCAATAAATAATATAATCGTGACAACAAGAATGGATATTACTGTTCTTATAAATTCTTTACTTTTTACGTATTGTAATAATTTCATGGAGTTCATATTATTTTTCAAATATACTTTAAAAATTGATATCATTAATCATAGGTCAATCCATTTAAAATTCTTTTTTTGTAAGTTTGTAAGAACCTAATCAACGATTAAATGAAAAAAAATATTGCCATCATCATGGGAGGATATTCCTCTGAATTTGAAATATCCTTGAAAAGTGGAAATGTTGTCTATGACAGTTTAGATAAGGAAAAATTCAATGCTTACAGAATACATATTTTAAAGGATAAGTGGGTTTATGTAGATGAGAATAATATGGAACATCCTATGATTGTGGAAGATTTTACTACCATTGTTAATGGCTATAAAGTGCGATTTGATTGTGTATTCAATGCCATTCATGGTCATCCTGGTGAAGACGGTATAATTTTAGCTTATTTTGAATTATTAGGCATCAAACATACCTCAGCCCCATCCTATCAAATGGCATTGACTTTTAATAAACGAGATTGTTTAAGTGTTGTTAAGGAATATAATATTAAAACGGCCAATTCATATTATCTCAATTTGGGAAATCCTATAGATGAGGATGCTATCATTAAAAGAGTTGGTCTACCCTGCTTTGTAAAGGCCAATAAAGCAGGCAGCAGCTTTGGTATTAGCAAAGTAAATAAAAAGGAACAATTGTTGAAGGCCATTGAAAAATCCTTTTCTGAGGATGATGAAATATTAATTGAATCTTTTTTAGATGGAAGAGAAGTATCCGTGGGTGTCATTCAATATAAAGGTGGAACAAAAGTTTTACCCATTACCGAAATTATTTCGGAAAATGATTTTTTTGATTATGAGGCAAAGTATGAAGGCAAATCTAAAGAAATAACTCCCGCTAATTTAACAAATGTGGAATTGAGCCGGGTAAATGAAGTTGCAAAAAAAGTGTATGATGTTTTAAGAATGAGTGGCTTTTCAAGAAGTGAATATATTTTGATTGATGGAGAACCTCATTTATTGGAAATGAATACGGTTCCCGGCTTAACAACCGAAAGTTTATTACCTCAACAAGCTAAGGAAGCAGGTATCAATTTAACTGAGTTATTTGGCAATGCCATTGAAATGGCTTTAAAAAATTAATTTTACAACTTGGTATATCCAAGTTTCATTTTTAATAATAAAATTATGAATAGAGTAGTATTTCCCGGATCATTCGACCCCTTAACTTTAGGTCATACAGATATTATTGATAGAGCCTTGCCATTATTTGATGAAATAATAGTTGCTATTGGTACCAATGCCGATAAAAAATATATGTTTTCAGTTGAACAACGTAAACATTTCATTGAAAAAACATATGAGTGTAACC
>JAUXGV010000164.1 GCA_030621915.1 Flavobacteriaceae bacterium | reverse complement strand
TATTCAACATGAATCTCCACAACTAATATCCATTAAAAATGGGAAGGTTGAAGCTTATGGTTCACATGCTGCAGTTTTGGATGTAAATTTAAATGTATAATGACTTTTATTACTTAATATGAAATAAAAACTACAACCTTTGTCTTATCCTACTTTAATTTCTAGTGAGAGTTCGAAGTAATTTCATGATTAAATATTATAAATACAATTTGTTACGTCATTGCGAGGGAAGAATGACCGAAGTAATCTGTTTGTTTGTATGAGATTGCCATCTCGATGGCTCGGGATTCCTCCTTGCAATGACATTGTTTCTAAATTATTATTGAAAGATAAAAATAAGGTGACCGAAATAACCCTTCGGTCTTCGGTGATCACCCTCGAGACCAAAAATTTCTTAGACCAGTTCTCTACATTTCATTTATTGTAAACCTAATGATGATTTAGTGCCTATGAGTTTATTTGGCTTTTCGAATTCTTCCCTTACATTCACCAAAACCAATTCGAACCTTGTCGTTTTTACAATGGCCTCTTAAAATAACTGTATCGCCATTGTTGATAAATTTACGTTCGGTACCATCACTCATTTGAATAGGATTTGTCCCTTTCCAGGTAAGTTCCAGCATAGACCCATAGCTGTCTTTTGTAGGGCCTGAAATGGTTCCGCTGCCATATAAATCACCCGATCGAACATTACACCCGTTCACCGTATGATGAGCCAACTGCTGATTCATAGTCCAATACATATATTTGAAATTTGAATTGGATACTACTTTTTCTTCCTGTTTTTTGGGTTTTATGGCAACCTGTAAATTAATATCATAACTATTTTCACCATCTTGTTGTAAATATTCTAAAGGCTTTGGATCTTGTTCGGGCCCCTTTGTTCTAAATGGATCAAGTGCATCCATAGTTACTATCCACGGAGAAATTGTTGAGGCAAAATTTTTGGCTAAAAATGGTCCAAGGGGTACATATTCCCATTTTTGAATATCTCTGGCACTCCAGTCATTTAATAAAACCATTCCAAATATTTGATCCTCCGCCTCATTAATGGATATAGATTTTCCTAATTTATTGGCGGCGGTTGTAATAAATCCCATTTCTAATTCAAAATCCACCAATTTTGAAGGTCCAAAAATGGGTTGGCTTTCACCATTGGGCAAAGTCTGCCCCTTGGGTCTCCTAATTTTTGTTCCTGAAACAACAATAGACGAAGATCGGCCATGGTATCCAACCGGAATATGCAACCAGTTAGGTAAAAGTGCATTGTCAGGATCTCTGAACATTGTTCCAACATTCGTAGCATGTTCCTTACTTGAATAAAAGTCGGTATAATCACCAATATCTACAGGCAGTAACATTTCAATATCCTTGATATTATAAATAGCTTTTTTTCGATGCTTTTTATTGTCTTTTAATTTTGAATTTTCAGTATCAAAAATATCAGCAATTCTATTTCTAATCAATCGCCAGGTGGTTTTACCACAGGAAATGAAGTCATTCAGTGAATCTTGCATAAAGATATCATCGGTCAAAGGTATGCCTTCAAAATAATTTAGCTGATGCAAGACTGCCAAATCTATAGCATATTCACCTATTCTTGTTCCAATAGTTGTAATATTATCATCGCTTAAAAACACTCCAAAGGGTATATTCTGAATCGGAAAATCTGAATTCTCCTCAACTTTTAGCCATGAATTTCTATCCGGGTTATTTGCTGTTATTTTCATTTTAATAGGGTAAAATATTCTTAAAATAGATGATTTCTAAAATGTAAATATATTTATTCAAATATAAAAATATTATGTTCATATGCGAAAGGAATTTCTTAAATTTGGCTCGATTTAACATAAACTTAAATATTTAAATTTCATGCAAAGAGATCATTTGATTTTTGACTTGATTCAAGAGGAAAAAGAAAGACAAACTAACGGAATTGAATTAATCGCTTCCGAAAATTTTGTCAGCGAACAGGTTATGGAGGCAGCTGGTTCTGTTCTCACCAATAAGTACGCTGAGGGCTACCCCGGAAAAAGATATTATGGGGGCTGTGAAGTGGTTGATGTTATCGAACAAATCGCAATTGATAGAGCCAGGGAAATATTTGGAGCCGAATATGTGAATGTACAACCTCATTCGGGATCCCAGGCCAATGCAGCGGCCTATTCTGCTGTTTTAAAACCCGGAGATACGATCCTGGGTTTTGACCTATCTCATGGAGGGCATTTAACACATGGTTCTCCTGTAAATTTTTCTGGTAAATTGTATAAAACAGCCTTTTATGGTGTAGAAAAAGAGACCGGTGTATTGAATTATGATAAGATTCAGGAAACTGCGAATGAGGTGAAGCCCCAAATGATTATTGCAGGAGCCTCTGCCTATTCCAGAGATATTGATTTTATGAGATTTAGAGAAATTGCAGATAGTGTTGGAGCCATTTTATTGGCAGATATATCACATCCGGCAGGTTTGATTGCCAAAGGAATATTATCCGATCCGATACCACATTGTCATATAGTGACTACTACAACACACAAAACATTAAGAGGACCAAGGGGAGGGATCATTATGTTGGGTAAAGATTTTGAAAACCCTTTTGGTGAAAAAACCCTAAAGGGAAAAACAAAAATGATGAGTACTTTAATCAACTCAGCAGTATTCCCTGGAATGCAAGGTGGACCTTTGGAGCATATTATCGCAGCAAAAGCGATTGCTTTTGGAGAGGCTTTAACTGATGAGTTTTTACATTACCAACTTCAGGTAAAGAAAAATGCCGCCCCTTTGTCTGAGGCCTTAGTCGCTAAAGGTTACGATATCATCTCAGGTGGAACAGACAATCATATGATGTTGATCGATTTACGCAATAAAAATATTACGGGTAAAGAGGCTGAAAATGCCTTGGTAAAAGCCGATATTACAGTCAACAAAAATATGGTTCCATTTGATGATAAATCACCTTTTATTACTTCAGGTATTCGAATTGGTTCTGCTGCCATAACTTCCAGAGGATTGAAGGAAGGTGATATGCAAGCTGTTGTTGATTTGATTGATGAGGTGATTTCTAATTTTGAAAATGAAGAAATATTAGAAAATATTGCTGAAAAAGTGAATGATTTGATGAGTGGGAGGCCTTTATTTCAAATGTAAGAACATTAAAAAGTTAAAATGATTCCTGTGAAAGGAATTTGTTTGTGCCCAAGGATTTTCCTTGGGCATTTTAATTTCTTGAAATAATATTATAATCAAAAGAGTATAATTGTTCCAATGGTATTTCTTAATTAATTAACATCATTACAAAAATTAATCCTACTTCATGATTCTCCATATAACATGATTTTAATCATTTAATCTCCTACAATATTATGGTAAATTTATACTTGATAATAAATTTGTTTTATGGGTTCTCAATCAGTAAAAGCAATAACAAGTTTAAGTGAGCGCAAGGATTATTTGGTCCATTTATTAAATGATGTAAAGGCCTTAGAATACATGATCGAAAATGACCAATTCGAAAAGGATATTCAAAGAATTGGTGCAGAACAGGAACTTTGTTTGATCGATCATAAATTTCGTCCTTCAAAAAAAGCATTAGAAGTTTTGGATCAAATTGATGATGCACATTTTACAACAGAACTGGCTCTATTTAATTTAGAAATCAATTTAGACCCCATTGAACTAAAGACTAAATGTTTTTCAATTCTTGAAAATCAATTGTCTTCTTTGTTGAATAAAGCTCATAAAGCTGCTAAAAAATTTGATGATAAAATATTATTGGCAGGAATACTTCCAACCCTCAAGAAAAAAGATTTGGTATTTGATAATATCACTCCTCATAAAAGATATAAAGTATTAAACAGTATTCTTAAAAAGTTAAGAGGTAATGATTTTAAAATGCGAATTGAGGGTGTTGATGAATTAATTATAACCCATGAATCCATACTTTTTGAAGCTTGTAATACCAGTTTTCAAGTCCATTTACAAATCCCTTTGGCCGAAATGGCAGATAAATATAATTGGGCACAAGCCATTGCAGGTCCAATGCTATCGGTTATGTCGAATTCCCCAATGCTATTAGGGAAAGAATTGTGGAGCGAAACAAGAATTGCACTTTTTCAACAAAGCATGGATTTGAGGAATAAATCATATCTATTGAGAGAACAAAAGCCCAGAGTTTCGTTTGGAAATGATTGGATTAAAAAGTCTATCATAGAATTAATTCAGGATGATATTACCAGATACACTCCATTATTAACCGCCTCGAATTTTAAAGAAAATGCCTTAGAAGTTTTAAAAAAAGGTAAAATTCCAAAATTGGAAGCATTTAATATATTAAATGGAACCATTTACAAATGGAATAGAATATGTTATGGGCAAAATGGAGAAGTACCACATCTGAGAATAGAAAATAGATATATCCCTTCTGGACCTTCTGTAAAAGATGAAATTGCAAATGCCTTATTTTGGGTTGGCGTAATGCAGGGTATGCCCAATCGATTTAAGAAAATTTATAAAAAGACACCTTTTAAAGAAGTGAAAGGAAATTTTATCAATGCTGCTAGAACTGGTATCAACACGTACTTTAATTGGTTTGGAAAGGGTATTTCTGCCAAAAAATTGATCAAGGAAAAATTATTACCTATGGCTTTCAAAGGTCTCGAAAGCTCAAATATAGATCCTTCAGATATTTACTATTATTTAAATATTATTGAAAGAAGAATTGATACGCATCAAACCGGTAGTATTTGGATTGCAAAAAGCAATAGAAAGCTTAGAGAAAAAGTAACTACAGATATTGCTAATGCTAAACTTACCTCCTGTATGTATAAGAATCAAATGGATGGGAAACCCATTCATCAATGGGAACTGGCGAATTTTAAAGCCAAAATTGATATGGATTGGGAGCATATTAAAATAGATAAATTTATGACTACTGAAATTTTTGTAGTCAATGAAAACGACTTAGTGGAATTGGTTGTTAAAATTATGGAATGGAAAAAAATTCATCATATTCCTGTTGTAAATAATAAGAATAAAATTGTTGGGATCATTACTAGAACCAATTTGGACGAAATTGATAAGTGTCGTAAAAAATTATTAGTAGCAAAGGATATCATGATTAAAAATATTATTAAAGTTACTTCAGAGACATCCCTTGCCGATGCCAAAAGGATCATGTTAGAAAATAAAATTGGATGTTTACCTATTCTTGAATATGATAATCTGATAGGAATATTGACAAAAAAAGATGTTGATAAAATCGAACAAATTCCGATAAGAAATGGGAAACGATAAAAATTTATTTAATTCTGAATCTATAAATCCATCCAGGATGTTAGGGGCCATTAAAGGGAGTAAAAATGGACCTTCAATTGTTATTTTCGCTGGAATTCATGGAAATGAAATGGCAGGAGTAAAGGCTTCCAAAATAGTATTAGAAAAAATTAAAAATCAAAACATTTCTTTTAAAGGTAATTTAAATGTTGTTTTAGGGAATTTAAATGCTCTAAAAAAAGGAATAAGATATGAACATATAGATTTAAATCGAATTTGGAAACAGGAAAATATCAATACTTTAAACAATATTTCTTCTACTAAAAATGCAGAAGAAAAAGAACAACTTGAAATATATTATTGCATCAAAAATATTTTAAAAACCAATTCCGGTCCTTTTTATTTTCTTGATTTACATACCACATCTTCTCCAACTATTCCTTTTATAACCATTAGTGATTCTTTAAATAATAGAAAATTCTCCTCAAAGTTTTCAGTGCCCATTGTTCTGGGAATTGAAGAGTATTTGGATGGGCCCTTATTGACGTATATCAATGAATTTGGTCATATAGCTCTTGGGTTTGAGGCAGGTGAACATTATGATATTGAGTCAGTTAAAAAAAGTGAAGCTTTTATTTGGTCTGCATTGGTGAATTCAAAATGTATTCTGAGAAATAGTTTCTCGGATTATGATAAATATGAAAATATGCTTTCCGAGATAAACTTTAAGAATGTTTATTTTGAAATTGTTTTTAAATATACATTGACTGAAAATGAGAATTTCAAAATGCATAAGGGCTTTAATAATTTCGAATCAATTTCGAAAGATCAAGGTCTGGCTGTTAGTGATGGAAGGGATTTGACAGCTTCTATAGATGGAATAATTTTTATGCCCCTATATCAGGAATTAGGTGATGATGGTTATTTTATTCTCAATAAAATTTCTAGTTTTTGGTTATATGCCTCAATACTTGCAAGACGGGTTAAAATCAACCATTTCTTAAGATTAATTCCAGGTGTAAGAATGGATCCAAATTCCCGATATGGATTAATAGTAAATCCCAAAATAGCTAGATTTCTGGCCAAAGATATTTTTCATCTGTTAGGATATAGGAAACAAATATTCAAAAATGGAAAATTATACTTTATTAAAAGAGATCGTAAAATTTCAACATTTGAGTAGAATATATCTGAATATTTCTATGGATATTTAATTATCTTGCACCGTAAATCAAAACAAACCATTATAGGCAACTTGAACGTTTTTTTGGTTAAATTTTAATAGCTTTAATGAAGATACTTGTTATAAACTCCGGAAGTTCGTCTATTAAATATCAATTGATAGAAATGCCTTCTGAAAAGGTAATTTGTTCAGGGTTGATCGAAAGAGCCGTCTGGAAAATGCCAAAGATTACTTAAAAGAAATATCAAAAGGCGGGGCCGGCA
>JAUXGV010000069.1 GCA_030621915.1 Flavobacteriaceae bacterium | reverse complement strand
TTTTTTTCTCGATGGGCTTTCCTCCTGAATAAACACCGGAGGAACTATTTTCTTTTAATATAGGTATATATTCAATTTTTTCTTAGTTTTTAATGAATTTTCAATAAAAATTCACCCTCATTTAATATTTAAATGAATAAGTTCAATAAATTATAATCTAAAGTTTTGTTTATTTGTAAAGTTAAAATTATGTGTCAATGTCAATAGAAGCTTTAAATATTTCTAAAATATATGGAAAACAAAAAGCCTTAAATAAAGTTAATTTTTCAATACAATCGGGTGAAATTGTTGGTTTTTTAGGTCCAAATGGAGCTGGAAAATCAACTATGATGAAAATTTTAACCACTTATTTAAAACAAAATGATGGGGAAGTTAAAGTTAATGGGTTTGATACTCTAGAAAATCCATTGGAAGTTAAAAATTCAATTGGGTATTTACCTGAACATAACCCTTTGTATTTGGAATTATATGTGAAAGAATATCTTAGTTTTCATGCAAATATTCACAAAATATCAAACAATAGAATTGAGGAAGTGATTAAATTAGTGGGTCTGACTCCCGAAAAGAATAAGAAAATAAATCAACTTTCAAAAGGATATAGACAAAGAGTTGGATTTGCAGCTGCACTTTTGCATGATCCGGAGGTATTAATTTTGGATGAGCCAACTACGGGATTAGACCCTAATCAACTGGCAGAGATAAGAAAGTTAATTCAGGAAATTGGTAAAACAAAAACGATTCTTTTATCAACTCATATTATGCAGGAAGTTGAAGCAATGTGTGATCGAGTAATAATTATTAATAATGGTGAAATTGTTGCAGATAAAAATTTGAATGAAATTTTGGAAAATCAAGATCAAATTATTGAAGTAGAATTTGATTTACGAATTGACAAGGAATTGATTCTGAAAATTGCCAATATTAAAATTGCTCAGAATATCAATGAAAACACATGGCAGTTAAAGTTTAATACAAAAGAAGATATGCGTTCAAAAGTATTTGATTTTGCTCAAGAAAATGGACTGAAAACTCTTCAACTACAACAAAAAAACAATAATTTAGAAGGTTTATTTAAAAATTTGACGAATTAGATTAATTTATTTTGAAAAAAATAGCCATTTTATTTATCGGACTAATATTTTTTTCTTCTCATATTTTCTCACAAGAAAAAAATAAAGATTTTTATATCACAAAAGGGAAAGGATATGAATTTCATTTTTTCGATAATAATTATCTTTTACAAATAGATTTTAGAGGGCAATTTAGAGCCTCATATCCATACGATAATTTCCCTGATGAGAGTTCTGATTTTAATGATGAAGATACCAATCTAGGAATCAGCAGAGCAAGGATTAAAATTGGGGGTTATGTATATAGACCATTCTACACCTTTTATTTTGAACAAGATATAAAGGGTGCTAATTTACTTGATTTTAGAGCTCAAATTGAAAAGTTACCTTATTTAAAATTGAGAGTTGGTCAATGGAAAGTTAGATATTCCAGAGAAAGAGTAATTTCTTCAGGGAAACAACAAGGCTTAGACCGATCTATGATCAACAGAATTTTTACCGTAGATCGACAACAAGGAATTTCCATTTATGGTAATTTAAATGGAGGGAAATTGGCAAACTTTAATTATTGGTTATCAGCTTTCACCGGTACAGGAAGAGGCGGAGGATCTAATGATGACGAAAATTTAATGTATATGTTGAGACTGCAATGGAACCCTAATGAAGAAGTTTTGGCATTTTCCGGGTCTGACCTAAAGTATCATGAAAAATTTACATTCTCTTTGGCAATTGCAGGGGTAACAAATACGAGCCCCTACACTTCTTTTTCAACAAGCGGAGGAGGCCAGTTGGCTGGTTTTGAACCGGGTTTTGAAGGGCAATATAAAATTAATCAATTTATGTTTGAAACGGCTTTTAAGTTTAAAGGCTTTTCATGGCAACAAGAACTTCATTATAAGAACATTGATGATACAATTAATGTGAAGCAAACTACATTGATTGGAAATTACTTTCAATTAGGATACTTTTTTCATCATATTTTACCCAAGTTTCCAAAACATTTGGAAATATTTGCCCGTCAATCTTTTTATGATGCAAATATTGATTTACCAGATAACAATAATTATGAATATACTATTGGATGCAATTGGTTTTTTAAAGGACATAAGAATAAATTGACCTTTGATTATTCCTATATTGAATATCATGAATTTGAGCCAATTTTTAACTCTGGAAATAGGTTTCGTTTGCAATGGGATATATCAATATTTTGATTTCCTGTTTGGCCTAACAAGGATCGGAAAATCACAATCTTTACAGAATAAACGATAAATTATATCCAGAATATTTGAGTTTAGTTAGTTTATAATTTGGTAAGTTTAATTGTATCTTAGCAACAATTTTTAAAATTTATGAATTTAGAACTTATACCAAGAATTAAACATATTTCAAGAAACAATTTTTTTCTACTAGCAGGGCCTTGTGCCATTGAAGGGGAAAAAATGGCTATGCAAATCGCGGAAAGAATTGTTGAAATTACAAACAAGTTAGAAATCCCTTTTATTTTTAAAGGAAGTTTTAAAAAGGCCAATCGGTCAAGAATTGATAGTTTTACAGGAATTGGTGATATTAAAGCCTTGCAAATTTTAAAAAAAGTGGGCAACTATTTCGATGTTCCTACGGTAACAGATATACATGAAATTGACGATGCTATTAAAGCAGCTGATTATGTTGACGTTTTGCAAATTCCTGCTTTTCTAGTTAGACAAACAGATCTGGTGGTTGCTGCGGCGAAAACGGGAAAAGTAGTCAATTTAAAAAAAGGACAATTTATGAGTCCTGAAGCCATGAAGCATGCTGTTAAAAAAGTCAAAGATAGTGGCAATGAAATGGTGATGATTACGGATAGAGGTACTATGTTTGGATATCAGGATATGGTTGTTGATTTTCGAGGAATTCCTATGATGCAGCAATATGCACCTACCATTTTAGATATTACTCATTCTTTACAACAGCCCAATCAGGCAAGTGGTGTTACGGGTGGTAAACCGGAATTAATTGAAACTATTGCCAAAGCTGGGATTGCTGTTGGTGTTGATGGTCTTTTTTTAGAGACACATCATGAACCAGGTTTAGCAAAATCGGATGGAGCCAATATGTTGAAATTGGATTATTTAGAAGATCTGTTAACCAAATTAATTAAGATTCGAAAAGTTATTAAGGATTTTTAATTATCTATTAAACTCACTTAACAAAATAGCTGTTGCAGTCGCAACATTTAAACTTTCAGTTTTTTTAATTTTACCAAATTGGGGAATAGATATTTGATTTGAAATTAGATTAAGAACTTTTGTAGAAATTCCGTTAGCTTCATTACCCATGATTAATATACTGTTTTTATCAAGTTCACATTGATAAACATTTTTACCCTGTAATAAGGCTCCGTAAATTTTTCTTTTATCCTTTTTAAGAAAGGGTATAAGATTAGTATAAATTATTGAAATTCTCGATAGTGATCCCATACTTGCTTGAACAACTTTCTGATTATAACAGTCAACAGTATTTTTTGAACAAATTATTTGATCAATACCGAACCAATCACTAAGACGAATAATTGTACCTAAGTTTCCAGGATCATTAATTTCATCTAGTACCAATGTAAGTCCAGATGTAATTATTTCCGGTTCTGAAGGAATCTCAAAAAGACCAAGAATCTGATTTGGATTTGAAAAATCACTAATACTTTTTAGCTCTTTTTCCGATACAATCTGTAAATTTCTTATTGAAAAAGGATTTGAATAATCATCCGTACAAAACACCTTAAAAGGTTTGAATTCAGATTGTAAAAATTCCTCAACAACTTTCACCCCTTCCGCTATAAATAATTTATGGTCAATACGCAGTTTTTTTTTCTTGATACCGTTTATTAATTTAATTTGCTGTTTGCTTAACATTTAAATAGTGTTACTTTTGAAAATGAATTAAATAATTAACTTCATTGCCAGATTATTTTACAAAAATACTATTCTTTGCGCTATTATTATCGCTATTATATTCGTGTAATACTGTTAAGTATGTGCAGGATAATGAGAATCTGCTAAAAAAGAACAGTATTTTGGTTAATGACAAAAAAAAATATAAATCTGAACTTGGGAGTTATCTTATTCAAAGGCCAAATCAATCTACTTTAGGATTGCCTTTATCTTTAAGTTTTTATAATATTGGAGACCTTAATTTCGAAAAGACTTTTGAAGAATGGAAAGTAAATCATCCTAAGAAAACAAATACCTACGATAAGTTATTTTCAAAGAAACAAACACAAGTTATTTATAATTCAAATAAGGGATTTAATAATTGGTTTTTAACAAAAGGACAGGCACCCGTTATTTTTGATGAAAGTAAAGCAAAAAAATCAGCCAAATCATTGCAAGATTATTTTAATTCAAATGGATTTTTTGAAGCAAATGTTTCTTATGATTTTCAACTGATTAAAGAGAAACAAATTGGTGTAGATTATATAGTAACAACAAATAAACAATATTATATTGATTCAATTTCTACAGAAATTGAATCACCAATTTTAGATTCTATTTATGAGTTGAATAAGCAGAATTCATTTGTTAAAAGTGGAAACCCTTTTGTTTTTGATGATTTTTCAAAGGAAGAAAGACGCTTGATAAATTTATTTAGAAATTCTGGAATATACCATTTTACAGAAAACAATATAAAGTTTAGATCTGATTCGATTAAAGGAGATTATGAAAAAAATATTGTCCTTAATATTCCAAATAGGCTGATCAGTAAAAATGATAGTTTATTCCGAGTTCCTTATAAAATTTTGAAAGTTAATGAGATAAATGTTTATACTGATTTTAGTTTGGCGAATCAAGGGTCTAAGTTTATGGATTCGGTTAAGTATGAAGGGTACAATTTTTACAGTTACGGTAGAATGAAGTTTAAACCTAAGCATTTGATGAATTCACTTTTTATTAGTCCGGATAGTGTTTATAAGGATGCTGAAAGAAACGTAACTAGAAGTCATCTAAGGAATTTAAAAACTTTTTCGTCATCCGTGGATATTAAATATACTGAAAAAGGAGATTCATTAACTGCCGACATATATTTGAAACCCCTCAAGAAATTTGGTATAGCCTTTGATTTTGATGCTACTACATCAAACCTGAAACCATTTGGACTTTTAGGAAAATCTTCGTTTATTGGACGAAATCTTTTCAAAGGCTCGGAAATTGTTGATCTATCTTTTCAAGGTTCCTTTTTAAATGTTACAAATGATCCATCGAATAGTGATAATTTTTTTAATGCCTATGAATTTATTGCAAGCGCTTCTGTTAAGATTCCTCGAATTGTATTTCCGTTGAATACATCATCTATAATACCGAAATATATGATACCACGAACCAATTTTGATACAAGTGTAAGTTTTCAAAAAAATATAGGCCTGGATAGGCAAACTATTTCAGCAGGTATGGGCTATACATGGAAGAGCTCAAAAAAAAATGGACATAGGTTTGACTTATTTAATTGGCAGTACATTAAAAACGAGAATATTGATAATTACTTTTTCGTATATGAATCTGAATATCAAAAATTGAATCAGGTTTCGGAAAGCATATTTGACAACTCTTTACCACAACAAGATAATATTATATTAGGATTTATGGATGTGATTTTAGATCCTAGCAATAATTATAACACAACACACCCAGAAGAATATAATGTTACTTCTGATGTAAACGAACGTAGGGATATCTTGATTGAAGATGTAATGGTTCCCGTTGTTTCATATTCATATATTTATAATTCAAGAGAAAATGTTGATGATAATGATTTTTCATATTTTACCGCTCGCGTAGTTTCTGCAGGAGCCATAGCAACTTCAATTTCTAATCAAACAAATGAAACTGGGCAAAAACTTTTATTTGATTTACCTATTGCCCAATATATTAAAATTGAATTGGAGTATAAAAAATATTGGGAACTCAAAAAAGACAATATTTTAGTTTTTAGAACATTTGTTGGTGCTGCTATGCCATATGGTAATTCTGATAATATTCCGTTTAGTAGAAGTTATAGTGCAGGAGGAAGTAATGAGATAAGAGCATGGCGAACCTTTGATCTGGGTCTTGGTGCTCAAAAAAGTATTTTAGAATATAATGTAGGAACCTTCAAATTGGTTTCTAATTTAGAATACAGATTTAAATTGACAAATAAAATTTATAGTGCATTATTTATTGATGCAGGGAATATTTGGGACATTACAGATTCAAATTTATATGGTGATGAAGCCAAATTGGTTGATCTGAGCTCATTTAAAAATACGGCAATTGGTTCCGGCTTTGGATTAAGATATGATTTTGGTTTTTTGGTTTTTAGATTTGACATAGGGTTTAAAACATATGAACCATACTTTAATTCTGACAAATGGTTTCGGAATTATAATTTTGGCAATGCAGTGTACAATATAGGCATCAATTATCCATTTTAATTCGTATTATTTTGTATTTTTGTCAGTTATTAGAAATCATATAAAACAATATTAAAATGTCACAAAAAATTAAATCAGGAGTAGCAACAGGAGATGCTGTTCAAGAAATTTTCAAATTAGCGAAAGAGAAGAATTTTGCATTACCAGCAGTAAATGTAACTGGCTCTAACACTATTAATGCCGTATTAGAAACTGCTAAGGAATTAAATTCTCCTGTTATCATTCAGTTTTCAAATGGAGGTGGCCATTTTAATGCGGGTAAAGGATTGTCTAATGAAGGACAAAAGGCAGCAGTTGCAGGTTGTGTTGCTGGAGCAAAGCATATTCATTTATTGGCTGAAGCATATGAAATACCTGTAATTCTTCATACTGATCATTGTGCTAAAAAATTATTGCCATGGATTGATGGACTTTTAGATGCTAGTGAACAACATTTTGCTGAAACAGGAATGCCCCTATATAGTTCTCATATGATTGATTTATCTGAAGAACCTATTGAAGAAAATATTGAAATTTGCAAAGGTTACCTAGAAAGAATGAGTAAAATGGGAATGACTTTGGAAATTGAATTAGGAATCACAGGAGGAGAAGAAGATGGTGTTGACAATTCCGATGTTGATGTATCAAAACTTTATACCCAGCCAGAAGAAGTTGCATACGCCTATGAAGAACTCTTAAAAGTAAGCCCTCGTTTTACTATAGCGGCAGCATTTGGTAATGTACATGGAGTTTATAAACCCGGAAATGTAAAATTGACTCCAAAAATCCTTAGAAATTCACAAGATTATATTTCAGAAAAATATAAAGTTCCAAACAATACCATTGATTTTGTATTTCACGGTGGTTCAGGTTCAACCGTTGAGGAAATTAGAGAAGCCATTGGGTATGGAGTTATTAAAATGAATATTGATACTGATTTACAATATGGTTTCACAACAGGAATAAGAGATTATTTTGGAAAAAATGTTGAGTATTTAAAATCTCAAATCGGAAATCCAGATGGTGACGATGTTCCAAATAAAAAATATTATGACCCACGTAAATGGTTACGTGAAGGAGAATTGACCTTTAAAGCTCGATTAAAACAAGCATTTGAAGATCTAAATAATATTAATACGCTCTAATTTAAAATAGGAGAATTAATTTTTTTAGTTGATTCTCCTATTTTTTTCTAAATTGCCCACTGTTTTAAAGGTTAAAGTGATTGTTAGTAAATTGATCCAACAATATAAAAAACAATGATATGAGTAGCTGGTTTAAAAGAAAAAACAAGGGAATTCAAACTCCAACTATAGAAAAAAAGGATGTACCAAAGGGATTGTGGTATAAAACACCTAGTGGGAAAGTAATTGATTCAGATGAACTAAAAGCCAATTTATATGTTAGCCCGGAAGATGGATATCATGTTAGAATTGGAAGTGCAGAATATTTTGAGATTCTATTTGATAACAATGAATTTAAGGAATTGGATGCAAAAATTACTTCTAAAAACCCCTTAAATTTTGTAGACACAAAAAAGTATACCGATAGACTTAAAGAAGCCCAGAAAAAAACAAACTTAAATGATGCAGTTCGTACAGCAATTGGCAAATCTTTAGGAAAAGAATTGGTGATAGCCGCAATGGATTTTAGTTTTATTGGAGGTTCTATGGGAAGCGTAGTAGGGGAAAAAATTGCCAGAGCCATTGATTATTCAATTAAAAATAAATTACCTTTTTTAATGATTTCAAAGTCTGGAGGAGCGCGAATGCAGGAAGCTTCATTATCCTTAATGCAATTGGTTAAAACCTCAGCTAAATTGGCTCAATTTGCTGAAGTTAAATTACCATATATTTCATTGTGTACCGATCCAACTACTGGAGGGACTTCAGCTTCCTATGCGATGTTAGGAGATATAAATATTGCTGAGCCCAATGCTTTAATTGCATTTGCCGGGCCAAGAGTTGTAAAAGATACTACAGGAAAAGATTTACCTGAAGGATTTCAAAGATCTGAATTTTTATTGGAACATGGGTTTTTAGATAAAATCGTTGAACGAAAAAATCTAAAGGAACAAGTAAATTTATATATAGATTTAATCCAAAATCAACCTATTAGATCATAGTTTTTATGGCTATTTTGAGATTCCTTATATAAATCTTGATTTGAAAGTAAATAATTTGAAATACATGAAAAAGTTTACTTTATACATATTATTTATTTCTACTTCACTTTCTTTAATTAACTGCAAATCAACTCAAAATACAAGTTCAGAAATTTCGAAAACAATTCCATATTTTACGTTCGCAACCCTCGATGGAAAACCTTTTGTAAAAGATAGTTTTGATGCAGTTCGAACCAAATTCATTTTTTATTTTAATTCAGAATGTGATCATTGTCAAAAACAAGGAAAATGGTTATCTGAAGAAATAGAGGTTTTCAAAGATTTAGAAATGGTATTCATATCTTATGAAGAATTGGAACCCATTAAAAATTATCGTGATAAATATAATTTTTACCAAGAGAATATCACATTTTTGGAAGATACTAGGTTGACTTTTTCCAATTTATTTGGTGCGGAAACATTCCCAAGTATATTGATTTATTCGAAAAAGGGTGAGCTTATTAAAGCCTTCAAGGGAGAAACTAAAGTAAGTGAAATTATAGAGTTTATTCAATAACTTACCTAGTTATTAAATAATATTCTATAATAAGAAAGCTTACCTTCTTCATTTTCATTTTATAGATAAGTCCCTATTGGCTAATAAAGTCTTAACTCAGGGTTATATTAAAAACTTGTAATTTTAATTTATTGTCAATCAAAATAATAGTTTTATATTTGCCGCCTAATTTAGAAATTAGTACATAAAAATTATTAATTAAAATTTAATGTTAGCATGTATTTAGCAGCAGAAAAGAAAGCAGAAATTTTCAAAAAACACGGAAAATCTGAAAAAGACACAGGTACTTCTGAGGGGCAAATAGCTCTTTTTACTTACAGAATAAATCATTTAACAGCGCATTTAAAAAATAATCGTAAAGATTTTAACACGCAACGTTCATTGGTGAAATTGGTAGGTAAACGACGGGACCTTTTAAACTATTTAATTAAATCAGATATTACAAGATATCGTGCAATAGTTAAAGAATTAGGTTTAAGAAAATAAAAAATGAGAGGTGTTATGCCTCTCTTTTTGATTTTGTAACTTTTTTTATTCTGATTGCTACAAAATAATTTAAAATAGATCAACTATCTTTTATTCAAATTAAAAGATAAACAAAGTGATTCATTGGCAAACGATACTCTAATTAAATAAGAGTAAGAACAACACAACTACAAATGTTTAACCATGAATTAATATATTTACTTGCAATAAAAGTAAATACAAAAAACAAATTATGATTCCACAAGTATTTAAAGAAACTATTGATTTAGGAGATGGAAGAACCATTTCAATTGAAACAGGAAAATTAGCGAAACAAGCACATGGATCAGTTGTTGTGCAATCTGGAAAATGTATGATGCTTTGTACAGTAGTTTCAAACTACGAACAAAAAGACCTAGATTTCCTTCCCTTAACGGTGGATTACCGTGAAAAATTTGCTGCAGCCGGAAGATACCCTGGTGGTTTCTTCAAAAGAGAAGCAAGACCAAGTGACGGTGAAGTTTTAACGATGCGTTTAGTAGATCGTGTTTTACGTCCATTATTCCCAAAAGATTATCACTCTGAAACGCAAGTGATGATTCAATTAATGTCTCATGATGAGAATGTCATGCCAGATGCAATGGCGGGATTAGCAGCATCAGCGGCTATTCAATTATCTGATTTCCCCTTTGAATGTGCTATTTCTGAAGCCAGAGTAGGACGAGTAAATGGAGAGTTCGTCATCAACCCATCAAGAGCTCAATTAGAGGAGTCTGACATCGATATGATGATTGGAGCTTCGGCTGACTCTGTAATGATGGTTGAAGGTGAAATGGATGAGATTTCTGAAGAAGAAATGACAGAAGCTATCAAGTTTGCACATGAGGCAATTAAAGTACAATGTGCTGCACAAATTAGATTAGCTGAGGCCTTCGGAAAGAAGGAAGTGCGTGAATATCCAGAAGAAAGGTCGGATGAAGATTTGGCGAAGAAAGTGCATGACATGGCCTATGATAAAGTATATGCTATTGCAAAAGCTGGATCCGCCAAACACGAAAGAAGTGCTGCATTTGCCGAAATAAAAGAAGAGATAAAGGCAACATTTTCTGAAGAAGAATTGGAAGATTTTGGTGGGTTAGTTTCCAGATATTACCGTTCTGCTGAAAAAGCCGCTATCCGTGACCTTACTTTAAATGAAAGTTTACGTTTAGATGGCCGTAAAACTGATGAGATTAGACCAATATGGTGTGAAGTAGATTACCTACCATCTGTTCATGGATCGTCTATCTTCACTAGAGGTGAAACTCAGGCTTTAGCTACTGTAACTCTAGGAACATCTAGGGATGCCAATAAAATTGATATGCCTTCTTTTGAAGGTGAGGAGAATTTCTATTTACATTATAACTTCCCTCCTTTTTGTACAGGTGAAGCAAGACCAATTAGAGGAACTTCACGTAGAGAGGTAGGACATGGTAATTTAGCACAACGAGCTTTAAAAGGAATGATTCCAGAAGATTGCCCTTATACAGTGAGAGTTGTGAGTGAGGTGTTAGAATCTAACGGTTCGTCTTCTATGGCAACAGTTTGTTCTGGTACAATGGCTCTTATGGATGCTGGTGTTCAATTGAAAAAACCAGTTTCTGGTATTGCAATGGGATTAATTTCTGATGCTGATTCTGGAAAATACGCGGTTTTATCTGACATTTTAGGAGATGAAGATCACTTAGGTGATATGGACTTTAAAGTAACCGGTACTGCTGATGGTATTACTGCTTGTCAAATGGATATTAAAGTAAAAGGATTGTCTTATGAGATTCTTGTAAATGCATTACAACAAGCTCGTGACGGTCGTTTACATATTTTAGAGAAATTGACTGATACTATTGCTGCACCTAATACTGAAGTGAAAGAACATGCACCTACTATGATTACTCGTAGAATTCCTAACGAATTTATTGGTGCTTTAATTGGACCTGGAGGAAAAGTAATCCAAGAGATGCAAAAAGAAACTGAAACTACTATAGTTATTAACGAAGATCCAGTTACTGAAGAAGGTATTGTTGAGATTTTAGGTGTAGGAAGTGTAGGTATTGATGCTGTATTAGCAAAAATAGATTCTTTATTATTCAAACCTGAAAAAGGAAGCGTATACGAAGTTAAAGTAATTAAAATGCTTGACTTTGGTGCTGTAGTTGAATATATGGATGCTCCTGGGAATGAAGTTTTATTACATGTAAGTGAATTGGCATGGGAACGTACTGAAAATGTATCTGATGTTGTAAACATGGGAGATGTTTTTGATGTAAAGTATTTTGGTCAAGACCCTAGAACACGTAAAGAGAAAGTTTCAAGAAAGGCTATTTTACCAAAACCAGAAGGTTTTGTTGAAAGACCACCAAGAGACAATAACAGAAGTGGTGGACGTGATAATCGTGGACGCGACAATCGTGGACGTGATAATCGTAGAGACGATAGAAAAAGAGACTAATCTGATTAGTTATTTTATAAGCAAAAACCTCAAAATTTAAATTTTGAGGTTTTTTTATACCCTTTTGTAACATTTTTTCAATTTGATACGTATAAGTAAATACATTCCCAATAAAGATGGAATGTTTGTTAATTTAAAATAAGATTGAATTAGATGAGACAGCTAAAAATAACAAAACAGGTTACCAACCGTGAAACGGCATCCTTAGATAAATATTTACAAGAAATTGGTAAAGTAGACTTAATTACTGCGGACCAAGAAGTAGAATTGGCTCAGCGTATTAAACAAGGTGATCAGTTGGCTTTAGAAAAATTAACCAAAGCAAACTTACGTTTTGTAGTATCTGTAGCAAAGCAATATCAAAACCAAGGATTGACATTGCCAGATTTAATAAATGAAGGTAATTTAGGATTGATAAAAGCAGCGAAAAGATTTGATGAAACACGTGGATTTAAGTTTATATCATATGCAGTTTGGTGGATTCGTCAATCAATTTTACAAGCCCTTGCGGAACAATCAAGAATTGTACGTTTACCTTTAAACAAAATTGGTTCTATAAATAAGATTAATAAAACTTTTGCGAGATTAGAACAAGAAAATGAAAGGCCTCCTTCTGCCGAAGAGATTGCCAAGGAATTGGATATGACAATTACAGATGTTAAGGAGTCTATGAAAAATTCCGGCCGTCATGTATCTATGGACGCTCCTTTAATTGAAGGTGAGGATTCTAATTTATACGATGTATTGTGCTCCGGAGAATCTCCAAACCCAGATAGAAAGCTACTGCATGAGTCATTAAAAGTTGAGATTTTAAGAGCTTTGGATACATTAACGCCTAGGGAAGCAGATGTTGTAAAATTATATTTTGGATTAGGTGATGCTCATCCAATGACTTTGGAAGAAATTGGAGAAACTTTTGATTTGACTCGTGAACGAGTTCGTCAAATTAAGGAAAAAGCTATCCGTAGATTGAAACATACATCAAGAAGTAAAATTTTAAGAACCTATTTAGGATAAAAAATATTGCCCCTCCTCGAATTTAAATAAAAGCTTACGATTTTCGTAAGCTTTTTCTTTTTACTTTTGACAAAAAATAAAATATGTCACATTTAATAGCACCTTCAATTTTAGCTGCTGATTTTGCTAACTTACAAAGAGACATCGAAATGATAAACCAAAGCGAAGCAGATTGGTTTCATATTGACGTTATGGATGGAGTTTTTGTGCCAAATATTTCATTTGGAATGCCAGTAATTTCAGCAATAAAAAAACATGCAACAAAAAAAATGGATGTGCATTTAATGATCGTTAACCCAGATAAATTCATAGTTGATTTTAAAAAGGTTGGGGCCGATTTATTAACCGTGCATTATGAAGCCTGTCCTCATTTGCATAGAACTATTCAAGCTATAAGGGCAGAAGAAATGCAAGCTGGAGTTTCCTTAAATCCACACACGCCAGTTTCAGTATTAGAAGATGTAATTCAAGATTTAGATTTGGTTTTAATTATGAGTGTAAACCCAGGATTTGGGGGTCAAAGCTTTATTGAAAATACTTATAAAAAAGTAATTCAACTAAGGGATTTGATTAATAAATCAGGATCAAAAGCGGTTATTGAAATTGATGGTGGCGTTAATAATATTAATTGCCCTAAATTAGTTGCTGCTGGTGCTGATGTTTTGGTAGCTGGAAGTTTTGTTTTTAAAAGTGAAAATCCTATTGAAACGATTAAGGAATTAAAAGGATTTTAGCTAATATATTTGGATCGGAAATCCTCTTAAATAGTTTTAATTGGTATGAAGATATACCTGGTAGTATCCTATAAAGTGTGTAAATAAAAAGTTATTCTGGAATATTTTGTTCCTTTAAAAAACAAAAAATATTCTGGAAATAACTTTTGAAGTAATTATTTTTAACTTTTTAAAACA
>JAUXGV010000215.1 GCA_030621915.1 Flavobacteriaceae bacterium | reverse complement strand
ATTTTCCGACCCAAGGATCGGGGAACCTGCCTTGCCGGCCGGCAGGTTAAACCAAATCTTCTCGTCCGCCGAAGTGACCGCGAAGGAGGATAAAATGTATATATTAATAGTTTTATTCGGATTACTTCAACTGTAAATCCTTGTATAAATCTGCAAAATTTTCATCGATCAACCAAGAAGCTCGACTTTTTAGGTCTAGATAATTTTCAAATCAAGCATATTCTTTGGTAGCATGATTATCCAACCAACCCGATGATTCTAAAGTTGTTTGTAATTGATTTGGGCTATCAACAAACAATCTTTTCAATAGTTATAGAAAAAAATGGAATATTTCATACTTATTCACTAATATATTGATAATCAAATAAGTATTTGAAATATAATTTACTTTTTCTTTTTACTTCTAATCATCATTTCAAGCATATCCCACATTTCTTGCGGAATTTGTTCCAACATATTAAATTCTCCAGCACCTTGCAACCATTCTCCTCCATCAATAGTAATTACTTCTCCATTGATATACGCTGAAAAATCAGACATTAAATAAGCTGCCAAATTAGCCAATTCCTGATGTTCGCCCAATCTTCGCAATGGGATTTTCTTTTTCATATCAAACTTGTCCTTTAAATCACCTGGCAATAATCTATCCCAGGCTCCTTTTGTAGGAAAGGGTCCGGGAGCAATAGCATTAAATCTCATGCCATATTTTGCCCATTCCACTGCTAGGGATCTTGTTAAGGCCAAAACTCCGGCTTTCGCTGCTGCAGAAGGAACCACGTAGGCAGAACCTGTCCACGCATAAGTTGTGACAATGTTTAAAACAGTGGCTTTTTTTTGTTTTATATCAATCCAATGTTTTCCAAAAGCAAGTGTACAATTTTTAGTTCCCTTCAATACAATATCAATAATGGTATCAAAGGCATTGGATGATAATCTTTCTGTTGGACTGATAAAATTGCCGGCCGCATTGTTTAATAATCCATCTACTTTCCCATATTCATTTAAAGTTGCGGAAAGCATGGCTTCAACCTGATCATAATGTCTTACATCACATTGAATAGGCAATACTTTACCACCAGTTTTTTCCTCTAATTCTAGTTTTACTGATTCCAATTTTTCGAGGTTTCTTGATGTAATTGTCACCTTTGCACCTAATTCTAAAAAGTAAGTTGTCATCGCTTTCCCCAATCCACTACCTCCACCGGTTATGACAATTACATTTCCCTTTAAAGACCCCTCTTTTAACATGGGTTTATTAAATTCCATAGATTCTTATTTTTTAGTAAAAATACATTATTAAATTGTTAAAAAGTATGCAATATTGTTAAGTTTTTTTTCAAAACGAGCTTGTCAGAATTAAAACTCTTTGTATCTTTGCCGAACTTTTGAGATAAAAATAGGCGAATAGCTAAATATATAAGATAATTAGAAATGAAAAGAACATTCCAACCATCGAAAAGAAAGAGAAAAAACAAACACGGATTTAGAGAGAGAATGTCTAGTGTTAATGGTAGAAAAATCCTGGCAAGAAGAAGAGCCAAGGGAAGACACAAAGTTTCTGTTTCATCTGAACCAAATCATAAAAAATAATATGTTTTATAAAGCATATCTTAAGGTGTTACTTTTAGTAGTAACACCTTTTTTTATGTCCATATTTTAGATTAATTGTCTTTCAAATTATTAACTTTACCTTTTTAAAATTTTAAGTACAAATGCCAAAAAACACATCCATAAAATCGGTTTTAATTATAGGTTCAGGTCCAATTGTTATAGGTCAAGCATGTGAATTTGATTATTCAGGAACACAAGCAATTAGATCATTACGAGAAGAAGGAATTGAAGTTGTTTTGATCAATTCAAACCCTGCTACTATCATGACTGATCCTCAAATGGCGGATCATATTTACCTTAAACCTTTGACTTCCAAATCAATCCTTGAAATTCTAAAAAAACATGACATAGATGCCGTATTACCAACCATGGGAGGTCAAACCGCATTAAACCTATGTATTGAAATCGATGAAAAAGGAATTTGGAAAGATTTTGGTGTGGAACTTATTGGAGTAGATATTAATGCCATTAACATTACAGAAGATCGAGAACAATTTCGAGAACTAATGTTGAAAATTGGTGTGGGTATGGCGCCACAGGCAACTGCAACTTCTTTTTTGAAAGGGAAGGAAATCGCACAAGAATTTGGATTTCCTTTGGTCATTCGTGCTTCATATACCTTGGGTGGCGCTGGTGCTTCTATTGTTTATAAGAAAGAAGATTTTGATGAACTTTTAAGTCGTGGATTAGAAATTTCTCCCATTCACGAAGTAATGATAGATAAGGCATTATTGGGTTGGAAAGAATATGAATTAGAATTACTTCGCGATAAAAATGACAATGTAGTTATTATATGTACCATTGAAAACATGGACCCAATGGGCATTCATACCGGGGATTCAATTACTGTTGCACCAGCCATGACTTTAAGTGATACTACGTTTCAACGAATGCGAGATTTGGCCATAAAAATGATGCGATCCATTGGTGATTTTGCTGGCGGTTGCAATGTTCAATTTGCTGTGAGCCCCGATGAAAAAGAAGATATAATCGCTATCGAAATTAATCCTCGTGTTTCCCGTTCCTCCGCTTTGGCATCCAAAGCTACCGGTTATCCTATTGCTAAAATTGCATCTAAACTGGCCATTGGATACCATTTAAATGAATTGGAAAATCAAATTACAAAAAATACTTCCGCTTTATTTGAACCTACATTGGACTATGTTATTGTAAAAATACCGCGTTGGAATTTTGATAAATTTGAGGGATCAGAAAGAACTGTTGGCTTACAAATGAAATCTGTTGGTGAAGTGATGGGGATAGGTAGATCTTTTCAAGAGGCATTACATAAGGCAACCCAATCTTTAGAAGTAAGTAGAAATGGAATTGGAGCCGATGGGAAAGGAGTTAAAGATTATAATACAATAATCAGTAAATTAGAAAACCCCAGCTGGGATCGGGTATTTGTAATCTACGATGCCATCCAAATGGGAATTCCATTGAATAGAATTTATGAGATCACAAAAATTGATATGTGGTTTTTGAAAGAATACGAAGCTCTTCATTTATTGGAACAAGAGATCACAACGCATACATTAGAAACAATTTCAAAACCATTGATTTTAGAGGCTAAGCAAAAAGGGTTTGCAGACAGGCAAATTGCTCATATGTTGGGCTGTTGGGAAAGTGAGGTTCATAAAAAGCGTAGAGATCTTGATATCAATAGGGTATATAAATTAGTAGATACTTGTGCGGCAGAATTTAAGGCAGAAACACCTTATTATTATTCAACTTTTGAAAGTAATATGATTGTTAATGGGAAATCATATTCTGATAATGAGAGTATGGTGAGTGATCGAAAAAAAATAGTAGTATTAGGTTCTGGTCCAAATAGAATTGGACAAGGCATTGAATTTGATTATTGCTGTGTTCACGGGGTATTGGCAGCTAAGGAATGTGGGTACGAAACTATCATGATCAATTGCAATCCGGAAACAGTCTCAACAGATTTTGATATCGCTGATAAATTATATTTTGAACCTGTTTTTTGGGAACATATTTGGGATATTATTCAGTTGGAAAAACCAGAGGGAGTGATTGTCCAATTGGGTGGGCAAACTGCTCTAAAACTGGCAGAAAAATTAGAAAAACATGGAGTAAAAATCATAGGCACTAGTTTTGAAGCACTGGATTTGGCGGAAGATAGAGGTCACTTTTCTGAATTATTGACTGATTTAAAAATTCCATTCCCTGAGTTTGGTACAGCTACTTCCGCAGAGGAAGCTTCTGCTATCTCAGATGATTTAAATTTTCCAATTTTAGTTAGGCCGAGTTATGTGTTGGGAGGTCAAGGAATGAAAATTGTCATCAACAAACAGGAATTGGAAGAGCATGTAATCGATATACTGCGAAAGATTCCAAATAATGTTTTACTACTTGATCATTATCTAGATGGAGCCATAGAGGCAGAAGCAGATGCCATTTGCGATGGTGAAAATGTTTATATCATTGGTATTATGGAACATATTGAGCCCTGTGGAGTTCATTCAGGTGATTCCAACGCTACTTTACCTCCATTTAATTTAGGAGAATTTGTAATGCAACAAATTAAAGATCATACAAAAAAGATTGCTTTGGCCTTAAAAACCGTTGGGTTGATAAATATACAATTTGCCATTAAAAATGATATGGTATATATAATTGAAGCCAATCCGAGAGCTTCAAGAACAGTTCCTTTTATTTCAAAAGCATATAACGAGCCTTATGTTAATTATGCTACCAAAGTTATGTTGGGTGAAAATAAAGTAACCGACTTTGATTTTAAACCCAGATTGGATGGTTTTGCGATCAAACAACCTGTTTTTTCTTTTGACAAATTTCCGAATGTAAATAAAAATTTAGGACCAGAAATGAAATCCACTGGAGAAAGTATTCTATTTATTGATGATTTGAAAGAT
>JAUXGV010000021.1 GCA_030621915.1 Flavobacteriaceae bacterium | reverse complement strand
TTTTGCTCTTTTGCAATACCTAAAGCCGTGATTACAACTTCATCCAATTCAGAGGCATCTTCATTCATTGCCACATCAATCTCACTTGAACTACCCACTACCCTAGTAACAGTTTCCATTCCCAAAAAAGAAAACTGCAAACTTTGACCTTCCGATGCTTCAATAGAATAATTTCCATCAAAATCGGTTAAAGCACCTCTTGAGGTGTTTTCCAATAAAATAACTGTTACTCCGGGGAGGGTTATCCCATCCACGATTGACGTAACAGTTCCCGTAATTGTTTTATCCTGAGCGTTCATCTTCATTGAAGAAACGACCACGATAAGTACAAATAAAAACTTTAGAGTTTTTTTCATAATTAAATTTTGAATTAATAATTGAGGTGTAAGGTAATTTAATTAGTTATTCAGTGTAAGGAATTTCATATTTTTTCGACGTATTACCATCCACTACGGCTGAATTGCAATAATTAACAATTAGAGATAGTTTTAATATTACGCTTTGATTGAATTTATGGTATTTTATTTTCCTAAAGTGGTACTATTTTGTCATATGTATGGGGTCGAATTCTTATTCTTTGAATTATTCAATATTTTTAGTGGTATATTTTATTATATCTATAATTTTTAATTTGACTGTTCTAAATCATTTCACTTGAGATTAGCTCAAAATTTAATCCCTAATTCTCAAAAACACCATTATATTTACTACCCATATAAGAGCCCCATTTAATTTTACCATTGACAACACCTTTTGAATCAACTCTATTAATTTGCATTCCGTCAAAATTATAAATTACACCTGAATTGGTACCATGAACAAAAATAATATCTATATATCCATTATTATCTAAATCACCAATCCAAGGGGTTGAAGACACATTATGACCTGGGTAATCCAATTCCAAAATCACAGTTTCCTTTTTATTAAAATCAACAACTGCCATAGTGGTGTGATAATATTTTTGCTTCAAACTGTCTATTACTTGAAAATTCATTGACATAATGGCATCATCCCTACCATCATTATTTAAATCAGCAACAACCGGTGTACTCGTTTGGTAATATCCAATATCCTCTTCAAATTCAACGGCTCCGCTCTTACCATTTACCATTATTTGTTTAGACCATTCTAAATTTGGCCAAACTCCTTTTGCATAAGACACGAAGAAATCGGGAATTGAATCATTTGTAAAATTGCCTATGGCAACGGACCCATATGCTTCCGCATTGGGTACGGTAGTTGACCATATCTTTTTATGGGTCACACCATCAAATGCCAACAATCTACCATCAACAGCATTTGTTACGATGTCAGGACTATCATCATTATTAATATCTACCCATGCAGCAGGGCCTATAAATCCTTTGCTTATGCTACTATCCAACTTAATTGAATTCATCAAGTTACCCTTTAAAATATCCTCAATCGAAGTGACATATAAACTTCCTCCTATAGTTTCACCTCCAGTTCCATAAACTACATTTTTAAATGTTTTTGAATCACTGGGAAGTACAGAAACAGACATATATGTCTCTTTGCCATCCGGCATTCTAGCTCTACTTATTAAATTACCATCCCGACCATCAAGAATCACCAAATAACCAGCTGGTCTTTTGGGGTCATAAGGAGCCACATTAACGTCACCTCCATTTGAAACCAAAATATCTTCAAACCCATCATTATTCTGATCGGGTATAAATTGAGGATTGTAAAAATTATACCATTCCTTTTTTTGAAAGGAAGGTACCTTAAACCTCCATATAACACTTCCTGATTTACCATCTATTGCAATTAATTCTGCAGATCTTCCTCCTATAAAAACATCTGATACACCATCATTATTTATATCTTTAAAAATTGCAGAACCAAACATTTGGTCTTTGGCTGACACATTCCAAAGTAATTTACCGTTTTTACCATTAATTGCAATAACAGCAGAATCTGATGCCATAAATTCATGTCGCCCAGCACCCAAAATCACATCACCAATCCCATCACTATTAAGATCCGCTATTCTGGGAGAGGAAAAAGTTCCAATTCCAGGTAATGTTTTTATCCAAGAATCCTGAGCAGTTGAACATGTAATAGATCCTAAAATCATGTAGAATAATAAGTTTTTAAGATTTTTAAAATAAAGCATAATGAATATTTAATTTAACTCGCAAATATAAAAACAATTAATTGTTATATTTAAAGTAAATACACTAGAAATGAGAAGTATTGGAATGCATTATTTCATTTTAACATTTCAACTTCAATAAATACAGGCAAATGATCTGATGGGTATTTAAAATCCTTTGAATCAGTTAATACGGCATATTTTTTAACTTCAATATTTTTTTTACTAACGAAAATATAATCAATTCGATTCTTTATAGGTTCATTAAATTTGAATCCATTAAAAGTACCTTCGGGCCCAAAGGGTTTTGATTGGCTGACTGATCTTGAATCAAATAAATTTTTTGTTAAAAATTGAATGGGTTCACTTGTAGGTAACAAGTTTAAGTCACCCATTAAAACAACCGGAGTTTGTTTTGTATTCAATTCATTTATCTTTTTTATAATCAACTCCGAACTTTTAACTCTTGCTTTCTCACCCCTATGATCAAAATGGGTGTTAAAAACCCAAAACTTCTGTTTTGAATTCTTATCCTTAAACAAAGCATATGTACAAATTCTTTCCATAGATGCATCCCAACCTACTGAAATATTATCTGGTGTATCTGAAAGCCAGAAGGTACTTTGCTCCAAAACTTCCAACGAATTTGATTTATAAAAAATAGCACTATATTCTCCTTTTTCTTTTCCATCATCTCTTCCAATTCCAACAAAACTATAATCCAGCAATTTATTATTTAAATAATTTACCTGATGATGTAATCCTTCCTGAATTCCAAAAATATCCGGTTCGTAAAAAGCAATTTGCTCACTTAGAAAATCTTTTCTATATGACCATTGATTCTCACCATCTCTTTCTGTAGCATATCTTATATTATAAGTCATCATCTTATAATTTTGACCAAATGAAATAGTGCAAAATAACATAGAAAAAATAATTAATACGTACCTATCTATCTTAACAAAAGAAATATTTTTCATAATCAATTTAAAAAGTTATCCATACTTTTATATGCTTCTATAAGAGCAATTTCTCCTTTCTCTCCTTCTATAGAATTACCGTGTTCCATTCCTAAAACACCGTCAAACCCCCTTGAATGAATGAATTTAAATATGTTTTTATAATTTAATTCACCGGTTGTTGGTTCTTTTCTTCCTGGATTGTCTCCAATTTGAAAATAAGCAATTTCATCCCAAGTAAGATCAATATTCCTTATGATATGCCCTTCCGTTTTTTGGAGGTGATAGATATCAAATAATATTTTACATGAAGGACTATTTACAGCCTTACAAATCATATAAGTTTGATCGGATCTTTGTAAATATAAATCAGGTGAATCAGATAATGGTTCTAAAACCATAGTTAATCCATGAGGCTCAAAAATTTCGGCACCTCTTCGTAATGCTTCGATAACATTTGCATCTTGAATTCCAATGGGTAATTTTCTTTGATATCCACCAGGAACTACGGTCATCCATTTAGCATTAACACGTTTCGCTACTTCAACGGCCCTTTTACATCCATCTAAAAAGATATCGACATATTCTTTTTTACCAGCTGCCAGCGTATTAGCCATATTACCTCCTTTATCAACAACAAATACGCCCATAGTCATATTTCGCTTGGCAAGGGTTTCTCCAATTTTTGTTTGCATGGCGATATCTCTTTTCATCATACCATTATCTTCAAAGGCTGTAAACCCTTGATCGGCCATAAAATTTAATTGATCAATTGGGTCTTTACCTGCATGATTTTTAAACATTCCAAAATGGGGAGCGTATTTTAAATTAAATTTATATGCATTATCGATTATTTCGTTTTCACTAATTGGATCGGCATTTATATTTTCAATACCCAAACTTAAAAGTGATGCAACGGCCGCACCTCTCTTGATAAATTTTCTTCTTTCCATGTTATAGATTAGTAGGTTAATTAAGGATAATCAACAAAACATCGAATGTTGAATTAAACAAATTTAAAACAAATAAATTGGAATTTGACAGTGATTTAAAAATTCATGATATGAATAGTTAAAAAATGGAAATTGATGAATTGAATTGAGATTATCAATTCATCCACTTAAAACTTGAAGAACCTCTTTGGTATAACAAAGAGGTTCAATTAAAGAATTTCCTGAAACGAACTATCCTCGAAGGCAGAGCCATAGAGGTATTTCGCACGTTTCATACTCAATCATTTGAGTACAAGCTTTGACCTTTCTGGTCAAAAATCGAAATTCTGGTAATTAGATTCCCGTTTTCACGGGAATGACAATTTCAACGGAACCCCGAAGCATCCCGATCCCGAGCACGGGACGGTATCGAGGAATTCTCTTCGATTAAAATATTAAATCTTGGAAGATAAAAAATTATTTTTTCAAAGTCAAAATATATTCTGCAACGGCTTTTTTAGCCTCATCGGATAAGTAATTTTGAGGAGGCATTTCTGGATAATCATCTCTCAAATTTTTTGGATTGTTCATATATTCAATCATTCCTTCAGGATTATCCTTATAAATCATTTGAATAATATTAATGGGTACACCTATCAATCTTGTTTCATAAGCATGACAACCAGAGCATACCCCAAAGTAAGTAAACTCCCCCAATTGTTTTTTGGTGATATCTCGATGCTCTGCAGGTTCATCCAAAAGAAAACTTTTAACATCATAAGAAGTTGTAATGGATGGAATACCATAATTACCTAATCCAAATGTCACATATTTGTTTTTGTCTTTAATCGTACTTCCCGTACCTGATCCAATTGCAAAAATATCTGGTCCTTTTGTAGTTAATTTAACCAGCATTGCCGCTTTTATATCATCAATGGCTTCGTAACCATTATTCACCATCAAATTATCCAATATAACTATATTATCCGGATTCGGATCAGATTCAGGATCACTTGAAGCTTTTATGCCTCCATTTTCAAAATCTGTAATTAAGATCCCAACATTTTTATTACCTGAAATGATATTATTTTCAACAATTACATCATCGGCTGCCATAATTAAAATACCCGTACCCGAAGGAATTCCTGAAACGGTTGATCCTGGAGCGGCAAAATTTACATGATTATTATTGTTTACAAAATTATTACGTATGATTATATCATAGGTCGTTTTAATAGGTAAGCCCGGCGTAATAAAGGCCAAAATACCTCCTGCATTGTCATAAACATTGTTATTCTCACCCAAACAATGACGAGAATTTTCAAATTCTATACCTGCCACATTACCAAACACTTCATTATGTAATACATCAATATTATCACACATACCCACATAAATCGCTGCATCTTCAATTCCTGTTAAAGTATTGTATTCAATCAATCCGTTTTTTCCATATTGTGGAAATATTCCATAAACACCTGTATCAACAATCCAGTTATTTCTAATCACAAAATTATTTCCAGCTTGACCCATAATTCCATTTCCTTTGTATTGGGTAATCTTAAATCCTTCAATATGAATACCATTTCCAGAGTATAAGAATGCATCATTTAATTCCTTTTTTCCATCTAAAACCGGCCATTCTCCATTTTGAATAATCCCCTGTAAAGTGATATCATTTTTATCGATATAAACAGTTTCTGAATAGGTGCCTGGAAAAACACGAATCAAATCCCCTGGATTCGCTTCTTTAACGGCATCCATAATTAGATCTCCATTTTTAACTTCAAATATCTTGCCTGTAAATTCCTTAGCTTTTTTCAAGGCAGTGGAATCATTATTGCTTGTTGCATTTCTATACAAGGCATTCGTCACGGGCAATGGAATTTCTCCACTGTTAGGGCTGAAAAATTTATACCCCGCAAAGATTCCCAATAACAAAACTATAATGGTGTATATTATTTTTTTAAATGCTGAAGATTTTTTTGATTTATCCATTTTATTATTATTTGATTAGGTGTTAGTATTTTCTATATCTATTCCTGAAGGTAATTTATTTGGAATTTTGGGTTTAAAAGATTCATCGGTAAGTGTTTTTAAAAAATCTACCAATCTATCTAACTCGGTATCCTTTAAGTTTGGCTCCCATATGTGCCAATGAATAAACAAATCTTCATCTACTGGCACAGCATGCCCTCTTCCTTTGGTATAAAATTCAACGGTTTCTCTAAGGGTTTCAAACTTACCGGAATGCATATAAGGAGCTGTTTTTTCAATATTTCTCAAACTTGGAACTTTAAATCCACCTCTACGGGTTTTGTCATTAAAAGTAATTTCCGCTCCAGGATCCAAGTCTTGCCCATCAGGTTCGGGCGTTCCAATAACCGCAATCTGTTGATTGGTAAATAAAGGCGGCGTATGACATTCTGCACATCTGGCAACAAAGGATCTGAAAATATTTAAACCTTCAATTTCATTTTGATTTAAAGCTTTATGATAACCATGTGCATATTGATCGTATTTACTATTCAAAGATATGAGTGATGATTCAAAAGCGGCAATGGAGGTGTAAATTTCATGTAACTGAATGCTGTCATTAGGTTTTTTACCTGGAAAAGCCTCTGAAAAAAGTCTTTGATAATTGCCTATTCCATTTAAGGTTGCCAATAATTGTGATTCAGTAGTTCCCATTTCTTCTTCCGAATACAAAGGTCCTTGCATTTGTTCTTCCAAACTATTTGCTCTAGCATCCCAAAATAATTTTCTTAAATAAGCTACATTCCAAAGGGTTGGAGAAGATCTTTTCATTTTTGACTGGTGGATCCCTTCCCCCAGTCCCTTCCCATCACTGAACCCTAAATCAGGGTCATGACAAGTTGCACAAGAAACTGTTCCATCACCTGAAAGAATGGGATCAAAAAACAAATATCTTCCTAAATCGATTTGTTGAGGACTAAAGCCATCTCTAATTTTAGGTAAGGCCGTTTTCAATCCTCCAACACCTGTGTTTTCGATGGAATCATATTCATATTGTTGATATAAATTTCGTGCTACACACTCATTTTTATCATTCAATTGGAACCCTGGAGGACATGTAGTTTTTAATTCAATTTCAGAATCAGAAAGGGGTACATAATTCTTAACATCCTTTGAATTTCCAAAAGGTGCAAAAAGATAAAATAGCAAAGCACCTAAACTCGCTAAGGATATGTAAACTATTTTTCTCATGAATTAAAATCTTAAACCTTGTAAACTCCATTTAATTTTTTATCAAAAGGAGTTTACAGTATTAATTTAAGTATTATTTTTTACTTAAAAAAAAACTTCAACAAATTTAATTTGCCTCAAAAGACAAGTGAAACATTAAGGTGGGAATTGTATAATAATTTGGATCTTGCACAACTCCAATAGATATGGCAACATTCATTGTAGTTTCAGTAATATCTTTAATGATTACGAATCCTGCTGCTTCTTTAAATCCAAAATATTCACCCGTAATTAATTGCATTTTATCTGTAAATGTAATTTGTGCTGGTTGTCCCGTATTCGGGTTTATGGATAAAACAGTGAAATCTTCTTCAGAAACTTCCCATGTAGCACCTGAGGCTGGCATATAGGCTACATTTGCCAATGGTACATTTTGTGTATCCGCCGAAACTTCTCTGATATCACCAGGGCGTTCGATCAAAGCATAAACCAAACCCATTAAACTATTCCCATCCACATTATCAACTCGGTAACTTCCATCGTGAACAAAAGTAAAGCTATCTTCATAAGAAGCACCCAATCCAACCAGATCTAAAAGATTGTCTTGTGAAGGTAAAAATATTCCTAAGTCATTCTCAACCAGTCCGGCACCCTCTAACCCCGTTGTATAAGCCTTTTTCAATTTCCAGGATTTACCCTCAGGTCTGGCCTGCCCACCGGTTAATAAAATTTCCAATGAAGGAAGAATTGTTACCTGTTTGACTTCCGTGAAGGCCGGTCCATTACCAGAAGCGGTCATCGTTACAGTAAATTCTCCGGCTTTGGCATAAGCATAAACAGGATTTTCTTCAGAACTTGTTGAGCCATCACCAAAATCCCATAAAATTGAATCTGTGTTCTCTACGGTACCATTAAAAGTTACTTGTGTTCCTTCAACCAAAAACTGAAAATCAGCCAAAGGAGTCATCATGTCATCATCATTATTATCACAATTGAATAAAATCAGTGACAATATGCTCAAACTTAAAATTTTAATATATTTCATAATTCAAATATTTTATTTTATTTTTAATTTTTATCCCACCAAACTGGAGTATCAATCTTATTTGCTCCCTGTCTTCCAATAGCTTCGTTTACATTAGTTCCATTTGAACTTAATTCAAACGATGAATATAAAAATCGCTTTGGCATGAAACCATTGGTAACACCCGGTTCTAAGTGATCAGCAGTTCTTTGTGCAATTACAGGATGGCCTGTTCTTCTAATATGAGACCAAGACTCATAATAATTAGGCGTTAATGCTATCCACATTTGCATACCAATTTGTTCTTCCTGTGCATCATTTTCCCCACTCAAAGTAGTTGTTGGTGTTGCCATAAAATCGGAAATTGAAATTGCATCAACATTCCATTGATTTAATGAAGTCTCAATTCCCATTCTAAACAGATTATTGGCTTCTGCAGGGTCAACATCGTAGATGAGAGCGGCTTCTGCTCTTAAGAAATAAATTTCAGTTGCCGTCATAATATATAATTTGCTTTGTTTGGATGAAAGTGCCAATCCCATATCAGATTTTGCTGCAAAATTAGAAGCTCCAAATGCTATATCACCCAATCCATTTGTGATCCCTTCATAATTACCATTTGCATCTTGACTCACAAAAACAGCCAATCTTGGATCTGTTGTAGTTTTCAATTGATTGACCATCATTTCAGAAACTTTTATGGATGGATATCCTATTTTCATAGAATACCATCCATTTCCCTGACCTTCTGTTTCAATCATAAAGGCATTGTGTGAGTTGTCATCCATTAATGGCTCTGATAAACATTGAGTAACAACTTGTTTTGACAATTCATTATCGGCTAACCTCAATCTCATACCTAATCTTAATCGTACAGAATTTGCAAATCTTACCCACTTTGCAATGTCATTATTAAAAACAGGATCTGATCCAGGATAACCCATTGCAGGATCAGCTGTTTTCAAAATTGATATACTGGCAGAAAGCCTATCAATTAAATCCTTATAAATAAATTCTTGCGTATCGTATTTTGGCGTAAGAATATCTTCAGATTTTCCTTTCCCACCTTCGATATATGGAATCTCTCCAAAACCATCTGTGATTTTGGCGTATCCCATCACGGCAATAACATCAGCCATGGCATGACGAACCGGATTAGAAGTTCCTTCAGCTGTGGTAATTTCCAATACGTCTTCAATATGTCTGATTACACCCCCATAAAACCCATTATAGATACTATTATAACTTCCGTCAAAACCATCTAAATATTGATCTGGTGGCCTGGCAGTACTTCCCGCCATAAAATAATGGGCATGTTGACCGGCAAATCTGGATACAGATTGATCCGTCGTACTTTGAAATAAACTTCTAACCGCTTTTGTAAATAAAGCAGCGTCATCTATTGCAGTTACACCATTTGGATTCTCTCTTAGGTCATCGATATTATCCTGGCACGATACAAATACAACACCAATGATAATAACAACCAGTATCCCTTTAATTATATTCTGAATATTTTTCATTATCATCTTATTAAAAATTAATTTTTAGATTCATCCCATAGGTTCTAGTTGATGGCAAGGATGCATGTTCCAGAGCCCTACCTGTGGGACCACTACTGTAACCTGCTTCCGGATCAATATCCTCACCTGCATTATAGATAAAGAATAAATCTCGACCATATGCCGATATACTGAGTCCTTGAATAAATGACCTTTCTAAAGTTTTTACAGAGAAGTCATAAGTAAGCACAATTTCTTTCATTTTAACATTCGTCGCATCAAACATCAATTGACTTCTTATTTCATTTACAAAAATATCTGTATGCTGCTTGGCCAAAGCAGAAGTAGGCGTTTCATTTACAAAACCAGTATGTTCATTGATGCCATCTTCAATAATCCCTTCTTCTCTTCCAACAAGTGAAGCTGCATCTGTACCAAACCATTGCCTGTAACCTCTACCCCAAGAGAAAAATTCACCCCCTTTTTGGAAGCTTATCAAAGTTCTCAAGGAAAGGTTTTTATATTTAAAATTATTTGAAAACCCTCCATAATAATCTGGATTTATAGTTCCTAATTCTATTCGCTCACCAGCTTGTGCCAGCCCTTCATTAGTGATTAACTTTCTTCCAAAATTATCCCTTAAGTAATCATTTCCATAAATGGTTCCAAATTCTTTGCCTGGTCTTGCTTCGACAGAAACACCTTGAAGTGAATTTAAAGTGATGCTTTCCAAGTTTTCATTCAAACTTTCAACCATTGAATTACTTTTGGTAAAAGTTATTCCTGAATCCCAGCTAAAATTTTCCGTTTGTATAGGTACAAGATTCAATTGTACTTCAATTCCAGTATTTTTTATAGATCCAGCATTTACTACTTTAGAGCCAAAGGCCGTTGTACCTGAAATAGGTACAGCCATAATTTGGTCCTTAGTAAGTGATTCATAATATGTGAAATCAAGGGAAATTCGATTGTTAAAAAATCCAAGTTCTGTTCCTATTTCCCAAGAATCTGTATTCTCCGGTTTTAAGGTGGAATTTGGAAGTGACCCAGGTATTGAGGCAACTGTATATGGTAAAGATGGAGTTTGATCAATATTATATATTACTTGATCTCTATAAGGACTTGTATCATTACCTACCTTTGAAAATGATCCTCTAATTTTACCCATGTTTAAAACTTTGGAATTCATTCCTAATAATTTTGTAAATAACAAACTTAAATTTTCTGAATGATACCAATAGGAATCATTCTCAGCAGGTAAGGCTGATGAATTATCATTTCTTAAAGTTGCGTCAAAATATAACCATCCACCATAACTCATTGATGCCAATCCATAAAATGAATACACGGCTTTCTCCCACAAATAGTCTGATTCAAATGCATTTTTATAGTTGCTGATTCTATAGAATTGAGGAACTTTCTCATCATTTCCCCATACACTTATAGATTTACCTTGTTCTTTTCTATAATTGGCTCCAAGACTACCCGTAATATTAAATCCAGAGAAATCTTTGGTATAGGTTGCTAAAACATCAGAATTCCATGTACCGCTTTTGTCAGAATTGTTTGAATACCCACCGAGGCCGTTATAATTTGCTTGTCCTCCTCTAGCGGCATGTGAATTAAAATCTCTTATAATATAATCCAATCCCGATCTGGCGGTGATATAGAAATTATCACTTAGGTCGAGTTTAGCGGAAAAAGCACCTTGAAAACGATCTTTATTATCTTCATTATATACATTATCCAATCCCCAATATGGATTGTTAAAAGTATTATCTAAGTTCCACTTAATCTCATCACCATTTTCATCAATTGTATTATTTCTTACATCGTTTAGCCTAATATCTCTTGGCATTAAGGCTAGTTGCAGGGCTGTATTTGAAGATCCCTCAGCCAATTGGGGTCTGTTTTCCACTGTAGATTTTATATATGTCACTTTTCCATCAATTTTAAACTTATCTGTTAAATTAGAGGAAGCTCTAAAATTTAATGTTTGTTTATCCAGTGTATTATCAGGAATTATCCCTTCTGTATCCTGGTTACTGAAAGAAAGTCTAAATGAACTTTTTTCGGTAGTACCTTGAAAAGCAATACTATTTGTATAAGAGTAACCCGTCTGGTAAAATTCTTTATAAGGATTGCCTTGTGGCGTAAAGGAATCTTGCTGACCTAACCAATTTGTATATTCCTGACCTTCCATTTTAGGCCCCCAACTCCATGAAAATGGATAATCGAGAACGGGCCTTCCATTGCCCCCATCAGGTGCATGTTGACCAAACGCCCCAGTGCCATATTCATTTTGAAAATTTGGAGTTAAGGCTATTTCCGTCATGTCGAATGTGGAAGAAAATGTGATTCCTATCCCAGCTTTGTTTACACCGTTTTTTGTGGTAACAAGGATTACACCATGCATTCCCAATGATCCGTATGCCGCGGCAGCACCTGCGCCTTTCAATACCGTTATAGTCGCTACATCATCTGGATTGATATCAGAAAGGGCATCTCCTCTATCAATTCCACCTCCGGAACCAGCTCCACTAGAACCACTAATAATAGGGATCCCATCAACAACAACTAAGGGTCTATTAGATCCTTCAATCGTTGTCACACCTCTGAGCAAGATACGTGACGAACCATCAACACCAGTATTTGCTTTCGTAATTTGCAATCCTGAAACTTTACCCGTCAAAGAATTCATGATATTATTTTCTTGTGCCACGTCAAATTCAACGGGCTCTAGTTGTGAGACAGAATATCCTAAAGAAGCTTTGTCACGTTCAATATCAAGAGCAGTAACAACTATCTCGTCCATCAATTGGGAATCAGTTTCTAACAATACATCTAATGTACTTTGATTTGAAACTACAATTTCCAAGGTTTTAAAACCAACAAAAGAAAAGATAAGCGTATCATTTGTGTTCAGGTTAGGAAGACTATACATTCCATCGAAATCCGATGCAACACCACTGTTAGTTCCCTTAACATTAATGTTTACACCCGGTAAGGGGTCATTCGTTTCCTTGTCCTTAATCTGGCCAGAAACCGAAGTTTGTGCATAAGTTGAAACTGAAATTCCAATCGCAACCAATAATAGCAGCATTTTATTCATAGAGTTCTTAATTTGATTAATATTATGTGTTATAAATGATTAAATAATATTCTATTTTATTTCGTTTTTTATATAAATTATTATTTGCAAATATATTTTACCTTTTAAAAGTGGAAGACGACATGTCATGTCCTAATACCGGTTTTTTTCAATTGTTTAAAATTGCATCTTTAAATAATTTATTCAATTTTACTCCTTGAATCGTTAACCTAAACTGTTATAAAATACGCTTAAAACAGGTGGCACAAAAAAAACCGACCGTTCGGTTGCGAATATATTAATTTTTTGATGACTTTGAGCCATTTATACTTTTATTCATCTTTTTTCAACACCTTATCCAATGGTTGTTATGGCCAACGCTTTCAATTAATTATATAGCTTCCATTTACTTTTAATCACAAATCAATTTTAAATAGGAGTCAAAAACCATTCTATAATTCTTATTCAATTCTTCCTTAACATTATTCTTTATTGTTGAATGATGAATGGCCAACCCTTCCAAAAAACTTATAATATGAGAAGTCACTTCTTCAGCCTTTAAATCGCCTCTAATCTGTCCATTTTCTAAACCCAGAATAACGATTTGTTTTACTTTTCTTCTGGATTCAATGACGGATAATATTTTTTTATTTCTTATAGTTTCGTTCTGCTCACTCTTTAACTGGTATACAAAAAAACTACGTATAGGGTAACTCAACCCACCAGTTCGGAGATTTTCAATGCCGGTAAATAATTTTGTAACATAATTGTAAAGGCACTCAACATTCTGTCTAAAGTCTCCGCTTTCATACTCCAACTGATCCATTTTTATCAAATCGAAATAATGCGCCTCTAAAGTGGCATGATAAATTTCCACTTTACTATTAAAGTGATGATAAATGGCTCCTTTCGAAAGGTTAGTAGCGGCCATAATATCTTTTATCGTTACTTCCTTATATCCCTTTTCTAAAAATAAGGTAAAGGATATCCTAATAATATTATCCTTACTTTTTGAATCCTTTATCTTTAGTTTAATATTGCTGGTCATGGCAAAGAATAAATGTTAAATCTATACTGTTCTTATCGCTTAAATTAATTTTCATACTCGAGCTTCATCATCGCCATAATTCGCTTGACAAAGTGAATTTGTTTCGATAAAAGACCGACCAAGCGGTTTGCAAACTTATAAAAATATATTGAAACCACAAAATTTCATTCAAATCTCTATGAATCTTTGGGTTAATTAGGGAAATAATTGGAAGTAGATTTATGTCAAAACTCCTATAGAACAAGAAGTATCAGCCTATAGTCTTGGCTTACAAACGGTTGTATATGATTTTATAAAATGGAAATCAAAATCAAAAGTTCCTATCAAAATACTCTTTTAATTGTTCATTCTGTGCAAATTAACATCAAGTATGAATCAATAACCAAATCATATTTTTCCATTAACTTTTCACGAACATTATTTTTAATCGTAGAATGATGAATGGCCACACCTTCAATTAGTGCAATAATCTGAAAGGTAATTGCTGAAGTATTCAAACCGCTCTTAATTTGCTTCTTCTCCAATCCTCTTGAAACGACATTTTTAATCATTTTTCTAAATTCGACCAATGCTTGTAGTGTTTTATCCTGAATCAATTCAATCTTTTCACTCTCCAGCTGAAAACTATAATAATTCCGAATTGGATAGTTCAATCCTCCATCTATTAAATTTTCTATGCTTGAAAACATATCAGATGCGATTTGATATAACATACGAACATCGTCCTTAAAATTGCCGGTGTTAAAAGCAGATTCATCCATTGTCAACAAATCAAAATAATAGGTTTCCAAAGTCGCAAAATAGATTTCCTCCTTACTATTAAAATGGTGGTAAATAGCTCCTTTTGATAAATTAGTAGCTTCCATAATATTTTTTATGGTCACTTCTTTGTATCCTTTTTTCAGGAACAAAACAAAAGAAGTCTTTACAATATTATCTTTACTTGCTATATCTTTTTTCTTTGCCATTCTTTTATTTAATTCTTTAGTCAATAATTACCTCATCTGCAAAAATCCATGAGGGAGTACCCGCAGCATGATGCCAATATGGAGGTTCATTCATATTTTCACCAATCACTTTTATATATCTCGCCTTCACTTTAGAGAAATTCAGGTCAAAATATTTAATATCATTAACTCTGCTTGATTTTAACAAAGGCCTATCATTTTCAACAACTCCTAATTTTAAAAAGCTCTTATTGTCATTTGAGTAATAATAAGAAACTTTCAAAGGAAAAAATACAACATGATTGGTTACTTGTAAAAATGCTGTTGAAACTGAACCAATTTGTTGTTCAGATTCAAGGTCAATAATGGCCTCCATATGATTACCTTCAAACCCTAACCAATTGGCATAAAAACTATTACCCCCAAGTGCACCATCTGTTAATGTCTGAGGGTCTTCATTTGCATATTTTTTGGGATTCGTTTTCAATACAACTTGCTTCCCAACAGCCTTATTTGGTTTTTGGGCAACTTGTATGGCATTCTTATAATTGTCATAATATTCTTGAACCATGAATCGTGTTTCATTCATCATGGTAATGTTCCATTTTTCACAAGTTGTTAAAAAATTATCCAGTCTTTCTGCTACATTTGGGTCGATTACATTTTTACCATTTAAATCCTCTTTTAGTAATTTAAAATCATCTGATATTCCCTTTCTGTATGCTTCTAATATCGCAAAATCAACACTTAACCTTGCTTGTTTTACTCTCCATAATATCGCTGCTTTTTGAGAAACTTCATTCTCTGCACTATCAAAAAATTGATCATATAATTTTAACAAATCAGCACTTAAAAATGATTCAAAGGCCTGAGAAGGGCCGCCATATAAGAACAGGAAATAATCAGGATCTTCTTGAATTTTTTCATGAACCAAATCAATATATTTTTTAATATATATTCCCGCTTCCTGATAATATCCATTTGTGAATTCGGTGATTATTGCATCAACATTTGCATCCGGATTCCACAATAATTTGGCAGTTAAATAAGATCTTAATTCAAATAATTCACTGGGATTTCCGCTGTGCTGTTCAAATACCCATTTCGCATGATTGTCTCTAAAAAATTTGATGTTAGGTTGTAAAGTATGAATATTTGGGAAGGGGGCTAAAAAGTTTGTAAATTGAGTTGTATAGTCCCAAATTCTAATATTATCCGTTATTTCCTTCCACCCTCTAATATCATCTGCAAAATCATTGCACTTTTCTGATATGGGACCGCTTCTATCACATTCTATTGAACATAGGGTGATTAATACATTTTTTCTAGGTTTTGTTTTGCATGGTTTACGTGTATATTGATAGGCCAATGTTGAAATTGTTTTATCCGGAAATTCATCGGCTATTTTATTTACAAACCGTATCATAGTTCCCGCAGGACTCCCTTCTTCACTATCAATGGAACTACAATTATTACATTGGCAATATTGCTGGTTATCATCTTGACTTACAGAGACAACAGATGCATTTGGGTTATTTTTAAATAGAGATGCCACAGAATCCTTTACAATATTATGTACCTCATTATTTGTAAGGCATAATTGGGTGGGTAATCTTTTACCATCTCGAAGTGCAAAATACTCCGGATGCTTTTCATAAAATTTCTCTTCTGGAATAAATTTATGAAAAGTATGTACTCTCGCCCCAGGTACGTAATAAGGAAATGCTTCGGTAGTTACCTTTAATTTTTTTGCAAATTCAGGGTTGTCATAAAATAAGCGAGAATGTACTGTTCTTGTCGTAATGTCCGGTGTATAATCCAAATTAATTGATTTATTCAATACAATTGATTCCAATTGAGGGATATCTTCAACATTTGGATCATACCATTTACAATTTAAATAAGTTTCTAAAAATTCATATACCGCATTATTCAGAGCCATTTCAGAGCCCGCGCTGATCATTAAATTATCACCAATGGTTTTAATAGAAATTTGATCTTTGTTTAACGTATCTATTTTAACAATTATCTTATGCTTCTGACCATTTTGACTCCTTTCCTCAACTATTGGGATTTCAATATCCGAAATTTTTACCAAATAACTTTGTAATTCCTTAGCGGTACTTTTTACTCCTTCCGTTGCATTTTCATTAATCACCAACTCGTAATTTGACTTTCCATTGTCAGTCAATACAATGGTTTTATCTACACAAGAAGAAATACAAGTCACTAAAATTATATACATGATGACCTGTCCTGTAAATTTTTTATTCCGGTATTTCTCAATAAATAAGTTCATTCTATTCATTTTAAATTTATTCTTCACAATATTTAAAATCTTTCTTAAAAACTAATCATTAGCAGTTGAAATCAACGAATTATAAAATACTTCATGAAGAACGGTTCTGATATTTAAACCATACAAATTTCTATTTTCTCTTGTAGGGTACACCCTGTTTGATAGAAAGATAAACACCAATTCATGTTTTGGATCCGCCCAAATAAAAGTCCCCGTGAATCCGCTATGTCCAAAACTTTCGCTACTTGCACTTGGAGCAGGATAGGCCTCTGATACCGAAAGTTCCGAATTGTTTAACAAAGGCTTATCAAAACCTAAGCCTCTCCGGTTTTCATTTTCAGGAAACTGAACTTTTATAAACTCTTTTACTGTTGATTCAGAGAAGTATCTTTTACCTCCATATGTACCGTATAGCATGTACATTTGCATGATTTTTGCCAAATCATTTGCCGTAGAAAACAAACCGGCATTTCCAGAAATTCCACCTAATAGAGATGCATTTTCATCATGAACCCAACCTTTTGTCAAATCCATTCTAAAAATTGTATCAAGTTCGGTAGGGACAATTTTATTGGAAAAGTTTTTGGTTTTTGGCAAAAACCCAGTCTTATTGGCACCTAGCGGATCATAAAAATTCTTTTCCAGATAATTGGCGTAATCTGTTCCAGAAATTTGAGAAATTAATTCTGGAAAGATTAGAAAAGTCAGTCCAGAATATCTGTATTTTTTTTCAGGACTTACTTCAGATCTATTGATTTCCCGATACATTTTTTTATTAAACTTATTCTTAATAAAAAGATTGTCATAGACCTGATTTGTAAATTTAGAAGATGGCTTTTCTCGAATAAACCGTTTTTTTATTTTGCCTTCTTTAAGCACATCATCTAAAAAAATAATATAAGGGATCAACCCTGCCTGATGGGCCAAAATTTCCCTAAGGGTTAATTCTTGCTTGTCCTTTTTGTGCTTCCATGGTTTCCAATAGTTGCTAAAAGGGGCATCCAAATCCAATTTCCCCTCATCGTACAACTTCATCAAGGCTGGCAATGGGCCCGTAATTTTTGTTACTGACGCTAAATCATATATGTCATCCAGTGCAACCTCTTGAATACTATCATAGGTATGATATCCATATGCTTGATGGAAAATAATTTTGCTGTTTTTAGCTACTAATAATTGAGCTCCGGGAAATGCTTGATTTTCAATTCCATTTTTCATGATGGAATCGACTTTTTTATAAATTATAACAGAATCCAACCCAACTTCAATTGGAGAAGCATAAGATAATTCATTTTCATTTTGTATTGCCAAATCTAAATATTCCCCTTGCTGAGCGTAGGAATTAAAAAGTGATAACAATATAAGTGTCAAATATATTTTTGGTGCCAAAATTAATTTAATGTTACAATATTGTTCAATAACTAAATGAATCATCACCTCCTGTTTTTAATCAATAATTACCAGTTGTCAATTTTCCTAACTGTTCCTTTTCCGTTTTTGATACCATTTTCAAATATCTGAATTAATCACCCAATTGACTTATTTTAAATTTATCTATTTCAGCAGGTGTATGTTCTTTTTTCATAATAGCTTCCATCTGAGCAATGATTTCCGGATGTTCATCTGCGACATCTTCCGATTCAGTCATATCCTCTTTCAGATCATATAGCTCAAGTTTTAAATTTCCTTTGAAGATATTTTTCCGAACAGCTTTCCAATTACCCATTCTTACAGCTTGTTGACCCTGATAACTCGGAAATTCCCAATAGAGAAATTCATGTTGTTCTTGTTCATGATTACCTAAAAGAGTTGGTAAAAAACTAATACCATCGATATCACCTGGAGATTCCACATTTACCAATTCACCAAAGGTTGGTAACACATCCCAAAACGCTGAGACAAGATCAGTTCGACTACCTGCTTTTATATGATTTGGCCAACTTGCAATCATAGGAACTCTAATACCTCCTTCATAGGTAAAACCCTTGGTTCGACCATAATTATTTGGAAACGGTTTGGCACTATCAAAATATTCAGCATCAACTCCTCCAAGATACGAAGGTCCGTTATCACTAGTAAAAACTATGAGTGTGTTTTCATATATCCCGAGTTCCTTTAATTTGGCTATGATCTCTCCCACCTGATCATCTAAATAACTGATCATACCGGCATAAGCTGCACGAGGATAACGATTCGGGAAATAAGCTTTTTTTCCCAAATAAGGTTTTTCATCACCAAATATTTTCACATATTCATCTACATATTTTTGAGGTACCTGCAAGGGCAAATGAGGTAATGGAGATGCGTAATACATGAAAAATGGCTGATCCTTATTCTCTGTTATGAAATTAAGAACTTCATCTTGCATCTTGGCAGGTGCATAATCTTTTTGGTCCCATTTTTTATAACTAGCTAAATCTAATGAATCAGCACCTTTTTCTAATCTGTTGTCTTTACCCGGTGCCACAATTTCATTATCCAGCCATTCTTTTTCTTCATTTTTCCACAAATGTTTGGGGTATAACTGATGTGCCTGACGTTGGCAATTATAGCCATAAAAGAAGTCAAATCCATTTTTGTTTGGAATTCCATCGGTTAACGGAGCACCCAATCCCCATTTTCCAACAATAGCTGTTTTATAACCTGCTTCCTGCAAAATTTCGCCCAAGGTAATAGTGGAGTTTAATATGGGACGTTGACCCTCTAAATTGGGATCAATAATCGCTTTTTCAAAATCCCACACCTCTCCTCTCGAAGCCCATTCATCGTTACCTCTTATCCGTGCATGACCTGCATGTTTTCCTGTCATTAACATATATCTTGATGGAGCGCAAACCGGAGCACCAGAATAATGTTGCGTAAATAACATCCCTTCTGTTGCCAGAGCATCAATATTTGGAGTTTTAATTTTTTTCTGACCATAAACTCCCAATTCGCCATAGCCCAAATCATCTGCAAGAATATAGATAATATTAGGCCTATCCTGTTCCGCTTTGGTGTTTTCCTGACAGCTTATATAACAGGATCCTAGTACAATCAATACAAGAGGCTGAATCCATTTAATTTTCATACAAGAATTTTTTTAGCATTAATAATCATTTTAGAATAATCTTTAATTGATTTCCATGAACCAAATCATCGTGAGAAATAAAATAGCTCTTATGATCTTTACCATTTAGCATAATTTTATCAATTTCGCCTCCCTGATTTTTTTCTTTTATAATAACCAATTGTTTATCTTCATAATACCTATTATCAAAGTCAATTATTACTTTATCAAATACGGGTTTTGTGATGGTGTAGATAGGTTCTCCAGGAGAAATGGGATAAATCCCCATCATTGAAAATACTAGCCAAGCTGACATGGTACCTGTATCATCATTACCTGGGATTCCATCGGATTGATTTTTAAAGTAGGTGGAAATTAATTCACTCACACGTTTTTGTGTTCGCCATTCTTCCCCTTTGATATGGTTAAAGAGATATGGATAACCAATATCAGGCTCATTCGCCATATCAAATTGTTTGTTGTCGAATACTTTTTCTAATTGATCTACAAAAGCTTTTTTGCCACCCATCATCTTGATCAATGCCTTAGTATCATGAGTAACCATAAATGTATATTGCCACGAATTACCTTCTATAAAGGCTATGTTCTTAATAAAATTCGCACCCGTATCCGGGTTAAAAGGTTCATACCAGGATCCGTCCGGGTTTTTGGGTCTTAATAAATTGAATTCTTTATCAAACAATTTTCTGTAAGAAATTGATCGATTGGAAAATCGTTTAAAATCTTCTTTTTTATTCAATTTATTCGCCAATTGTGCAATTGCAAAATCCGCTGTATTAAATTCCTGAGTTATGGAAACAGCACCACTGTTTACAGATTCTTCAGTTACATATCCTTTTTTAACATATTCTTCCAGGCCAATGCGAACAGGATTATTTTCAATCTGATCAGCACTTTTTAACATGGCTTCATAAGCCTTTTCAATATCAAAATCCTGAATCCCTTTTAAATAAGTATCGGCAATAACGATAGCCGCTGGGTCACCAACCATAGTAAACGTTTCGGTAGCATTGAGTTCCCATTTGGGTAGCCATCCATTTTCGTCATACATATTTAACATGGTTTTTACCATATCCGATTGTTGTTTAGGATAAGCCAATGACATCAATTGGTGTAAATTTCTATAGGTATCCCAAAGAGAGAATACAGTATATCGTGTTCCCTCAGTCATAGCAATATTTCCAGTTTTAATCTCCCTGTACGCTCCATTAAAATCATTAAAGGTATTGGGATGAATTTGTGTATGATATAGGGCGGAATAGAATATAATTTTATCAGCTTCTGTTCCTCCTTCAACTTTAATTATTGAAAGTGCTGAATTCCATTCATTATAAGTTTCCATTCGAACTTCCTCAAAGGATTTTACACCAACTTCTTTATCCAGATTGTCCCTTGCATTTTCTATACTCACATAGGATATTCCTATCTGAACTTCAACTTGAGTTTTTTCTTCAAATTGATAGCTAAAATAACTACCAATACTGTCGCCTGCCACCATCATTTTATTGTTTTTCATGATTCGGGTTTTCCCATTATAATTCATCCATTGCGCTTCTACTCCATGATATTCTGATGGTTTTTTCCAAGTACCATATTCTTTAGCTGGTTTGGAGAATCTGGCAACAAAATAAACAGGATAGGCATCTTCCGGACTATTATAACAAAATGATCCTACGGATCTCATTCCTTCAATTTCAGTTGATGAATTAATCTTGACCATGGCGCCCATTTCATTGGTCAATCCAAGACCTAAGTTCAATAAAATATTGGATTTGCCGGTGGGAAAGGTATACTTACTGACTCCTGCTCTTTTTGAAGCTGTCAATTCAACTTTTACATCGTATTTACTAAGTTGATTGCTATAATACCCAACTTTCGAAACTTCATCGGTATAGGTTGATCCGTATTTTAAATGATTTGTTTCCAATTCTCCGGTAGTAGGCATCAATAAAATAACACCCAGATCTGGGCAACCGACTCCACTTAAATTGACATGGCTAAAGCCAGTTAAAAATGTATTTGTATGTTCATAAGGTGTAGAAAACCATTGACTATCCTTGTCAAATTTATTTTGCTTACCTGAAACGTTAAAAGGTGTAACGTTGGCCATTCCTCTCGGGGCAATAGGCCCCGGATTGGTGGTCCCAAAATTCGAAGTTCCTATAAAGGGATTTACATAGTCAGCAGGTGTTTGTGAAAAAGAATCTAAACTTGTAAGTATTAGAATATTGGTGTAAATAATTAATTGGCACCATTTTTTAAATGTATTTGCTCCTAACATTATTAAATTCATTTTTTTATTAGTTATTTTCAATGGCCCCATGCCTTTTATCATATAAGTCAATTTTACCATCAAGCATGATAGCGATAACTGTATAATTTTCGTCAATAGCCTGTTTGGGTAAATCTATATAAAGTAATCCAGGGTATTCACTCCAGTATACTTTACTAAAAACATCATGCTCGAGCATGGCACCATTACCCACGACATATATTCTATTAATTTTATTTTTTATACCCCTTAGTGCAACTTTTCCATCTTTTGGAATATCTCTTACAAAAACATATAACATGGTACTATCTTTTGACAAAGCCGTGGGTCCGTAGTAATACTCATAAGGAATTCCGGCTTGAGCACTATAAATAGCTTCTCCATGCTTTTTTGTCCATCTTCCCAAATCCTTTAATACTTGTTCCTGCTCTTTAGGAATTGTACCATCGGCCTTTGGTGCAATATCCAGCAATAAGTTTCCTCCTTTTGAAATACAATCAACAAAAATATCGATTATTTGTTGGGAAGTTTTATAGTGATTGTCACTGCTTTGATAGCCCCAAGATTCATTTATTGTCATACACAATTCCCAATATTTATCAAGTGGACGTAAAACCGGAAGACCTTGTTCAGGCGTTCCATAATCTCCTTTTCCTCTCATCCGCGAATTGAAGATTGTATTTGGATTGTCTTTTGATAAAAAATCACGAACCTTATCTATTTCCCATTCTTCTTTATTATGTTCCCAATCGCCATCAAACCACCATAAATCGGGTTTGTATTTTTTTGATAATTCTTTTAATTGACCTTGGTAGTAATTCAAAAACTTATTCCAACGTTTTGGGTCATCTGCAATTTTATATCGTTTTATCTCACGTGTAAAATCGGTATAATCCTTATACGACCAATCCGGATGGGAAAAATATATTCCCACTTTTAGGTCGTTTTTTCGAAGCGCTTCGACAAAAGGAGTGAGCACATCCTTTTTTGCAGCAGATTGATTTAAGGCATTCAATTCTCCATATTTTGTATCCCACAATGCAAAACCATCGTGGTGTTTAGAGGTGATAACCGAATATTTTGCACCACTTTCCTTTATCAACTTAGCCCAATAATCAGGGTCATAGTTTTTTGCCGTAAATCCATCCAATTGTTTCATATAATCTTCATGGGTGATATAAGAATTATAAAACGACCATGATTCACTAATTCCATTTACTGCATATATACCCCAATGAATAAATATACCCAGTTTGGCGTCATTAAACCATTGCATTTTTTGTTCATGAACAATGGAATCTTGTTTCTCTTCCACTTGTGCATGTAACAGCAATGGAAATAAAATTATTGTTATAAAAATTTTATTCATTTTGTTTCTTTATTTGTTTTGAGCAATCTATTTCCATTTCTTTAATCTTGGGTAAGTATATTTTTATTTATTCAATAAATTTTTTCTTTTGAATCACCATTTTTCTATTTTTCACTTTAAGACTGAAATATTATACTTCCAATATTAGATACTCCCAAGAAACTAAGTATGAGTTCCTTTACTAATTTCATCTAATCTATATTCTATAACTTTCATTTTTTACTTCAATCTTCTAGGGTTTTAAATATCTGATCAGCTTGGATGAAACCATGTTTCCCACAATAAAATCTAATTAATTACATTTGATATTTTAAAGGCCCATGCGTAATTTGAAGGTGGATTATTTCTTAATTTTTCAGGAATTAAAATGGTAAACCCCTTGTCATTTTTTCGATATTTTATTCTAGTTTTTGAGCCTAACAGGCTAATTTTAGAGCCTTTAGCCAGATTAAAAGAATTGATGATAATTTCTTCAGGCATACTGTTTTCTCCCTCCTGAGCAAGATATATTGCAAATACATTTCCTTCTTTGTTTTGGGTAAAACAAATATTTTTTTCTTTAAAAGGTTCTATAGGTTTGGTATTGTAAATGGCCGTATTATTAATTTCCATCCATATAGCATATTCTTCCAATAAGTCATAGGCTCCTTGTTGCCATTCACCATTTGGGCCTGGTGCTACATTTAACAAAAGATTGCCACCCTTGGCGACGACGTCAACCAAAGTATGAATTCCTTTTCTACCACTCATGTAATTTGCATTTTGGGTATAAGACCAACCTCCTCCAGAAATGATACAAGATTCCCAAGGGTAAGGGAGCGTCTTTTCCGGAATTCGATTTTCAGGTGTCAAATAATTTTGATTTTTACCATAAACCGCCCTGTCAACTACAATTAATCCCGGCTGTTTCACTCTGGCTTTGGTCACCAATTCATCCATTCTAATATCCTGATCGACAACCCTGTGTTTAATAAATCCAGAATTATTATTAACTTCTTTAAACTTGGATTCATACATTTCATCAATATTCTTTTGAGATCGCTTCTTCACCCAGCCACCATCCAACCATAGGATATCTACTTTCCCATAATCTGACATCAATTCCATGATTTGATTGTGTGTAAACTGTACATATTTCTCCCATTTCTCAGGGTATTCCAAGGGGTCATAATTTACGTTCCTGTCAAAGGGAGGAAAATAAGGATCCCAATAATTTTCATGATTCCAATCAGGTTTGGAAAAATATGCACCAATCCACATGTCCTCATTTCTAAATGCATTAAAAATTTCTTTGGTTATATTGGATCTTGGATTCGTACTAAATGCACAAGACGGATCGGTCACTTTATAATCTGTGTATTTCGAATCAAACATACTAAACCCATCATGATGTTTAGTAGTAAAAACCATATATTTCATACCCGCCTTTTTTGCCGCTTCCGACCATTTTTCAGGATTAAATTTAGTTGGATTAAATGTGTTTTTTAAGGCTTCATATTCCTTTTTATATTCAAAATAGTTTAGCGGGTTTTCTCCTTTTTTTCGTTGACACCATCCATAATCCTCCGGACAAAGCGACCATGACTCTACAATGCCCCATTGACTATAGGTACCCCAATGCATTAATAGACCAAATTTTTTATCCTGCCATTCATCCAGTTTTTCCAAAACTAGAGGGTCCGTTTCCTTCACATATCTTTCATCTTCATAAATGGCTTGCGCAAATGTTTGAAATTGAATAAATATGAAAATGATACTGAATAATACAATTCTAGAATTTAATAAATTCATTTGCGATCTAATTATTTGTTTAATATTTTTCCTAAGGCACATAATAT
>JAUXGV010000073.1 GCA_030621915.1 Flavobacteriaceae bacterium | reverse complement strand
TATATTGAAAATGTTGCTCCTTTTACAAAGGTTTCCTTTTCTAATCAAGCAATTTCAAAATGGAATGTTTTTAAAACTATTGAGGATTTTGACATTATTCTGGACTGTACAGATAGTTTGCCAATCAAATATATGATCAATGATGCCTGTGTAATCAAAGATAAAATATTGGTTTATGGGTCACTATATAAATTTGACGGTTATGTTGCAAGTTTTAATAGCTTAGATAGCGAAGGAAAAAGAACTGCAAATTTAAGAGATGCTTTTCCGGAAATTCCTAAAAATAGTATCCCCAACTGTTCTGAGGCAGGAACCTTAAATACCATAGTCGGTATCATTGGATTGATGCAAGCGAATGAAGTTATTAAAATGGTTTCCAAAATTGGAAATCCTTTGGTAAATCAATTACAGATTTATAATAGTTTAGACAGTTCACAATACAATATGAAATTAAAAAATTCTTTTTCGAAAGATAAGATTCAAATTCTTTTTGACAGGGAAAATTATACAGATTTTGAAGACGAAGTTCAAAAAAAGGAATTTTTAATTTCTGCTGAAGAACTAAAATCAAAAATTTCAAATCAAAAAGAATTCAAAATTATTTCAGTAATAGAAAATATAAATACCAATTTGCCCTTTGATGTTGATTTCAAAATTCCATTGTCAAAACTTGAGGTTGAAAATTTTAATTTTAAAAAAAATGAAGAATATATTATTGTATGTAATCAAGGAATTTCAAGTTATATTGCTGCAGAAAGGATAAAAAAACTTCACCAAAATCTAAATGTTCTAAGTTTAGAAAATGGAATTACAAAATTTTAATTACAAATCCAAAATGCAAAACCCCTTACAATTTTATGAATCGGAAAAACTGATTCATGAATCCGAATTGACTTTGCTAAAAAAGAAACTAGCAACTTCAAGTACTTTGAGATTGATTGTTTTTATAGGTCTTGTTCTAGGAATTTATTTCTTTTTTAACAATATAAATATTGTGATAGGAATTATAGTTGCTGGAATTTCCTTGTTCATTTTTTTAGTTTCAAAACATTCAGATTTACAAGATAAAAGAGATTTTACCAATGCCTTGATCAGATTAAATAAAACTGAAATTCAAGTTTTAAATAATAATTATTTTGATTTAGATGAAGGAACAGAATTTATAGATTCAAATCATTATTATAGTTATGATATTGACCTTTTTGGGAAGGGTTCTTTTTTCCAATATAGCAATAGAACTGTGACCAATGAAGGAAGAAAAAGGTTTGTCAGAACTTTATTGGAAAACAATGTCAACAATATTAATCTCAAACAAGAAGCCATAAAAGAATTGGCCAATTTGCCCAAATGGAGGCAACATTTTTCAGCTTCCGCAAGTTTGGCTAAAGTACAGTATTCGGCAAAATCAATTATAGACTGGATTCATAATTACAAAACGGTATTTCCTTCTTTATTGTCATTTCTACCTATCGTTTTTTCCATCATTTCGGTGTTGATGATCGTATTATTAGGAATGGAAATGTTAAATTTTCAAATTTTAGTGGTCTGGTTTTTTACCGGCTTGGGGATTTCAGTATTTTTTCTAAAAAATGTAAACAAATTGTATGAAAAGGCTTCCAAAGCCAAAGATACCTTTAAGCAGTATCACAAATTGTTGGATAAAATTGAATCAGCCACTTTTACTTCTAAAATTTTGTTGGAAAAACAATATTCCATTCAAGGAGAATCTCAAAAAGCATCAGAAATTTTCGGCCAGTTTTCAAAAATTCTTGACGCGTTAGATCAACGAAATAATATATTGATTGCTATTGTCGCCAATGGAATGTTATTAAGAGATCTCAAGATATCGAATCAAATTGAAAAATGGATAGAAAATTACCACCATCAGGTAGAAAATTGGTTTGAAGTAATTGCTTTTTTCGATGCAGAAAATTCCCTGGCAAATTACGCATATAATCATCCTGAATCCGTCTATCCCATTATTCATGACAAGGAAAACACGATTGAAGCAAAGGATTTGGGACATCCCTTAATAAAACAAAATCAACGTGTCAATAATAATTTCTTGATTAATAATCAGGAATTTTACATAGTTACCGGAGCCAATATGGCAGGAAAGAGTACATTTTTACGAACCGTTTCTTTATCAATTGTTATGGCAAATATGGGATTGCCCGTTTGCGCAAAAAAATTTGAATATGCTCCTATAAAATTGATTACAAGTATGAGAACTTCAGATTCCTTGGCTGATGATACATCTTATTTCTTTTCAGAATTAAAACGTTTGAAATTTATTGTTGATGCTGTTAGTCCAGAAAAATCCGACGAAAAATATTTTATTATTTTAGACGAAATATTAAAGGGTACCAATAGTACAGATAAAGCTATTGGTTCCAAAAAATTTGTTCAAAAACTGGTGACATCAAAATCTACGGGGATTATTGCTACCCATGATTTGAGTTTATGTGAAATTGAAAAGGAATTGAATCAAATTAGGAATTACTATTTTGATGCAGAGATTATTGACGATGAACTCCATTTTGACTACCAAATAAAAAAAGGAATTTGTAAAAACATGAATGCCTCGTTTTTATTGAAGAAAATGGAGATTGTTTAATAACTTTTTCGTGTTTACAATATATGAAATCAAGAATTTATGGATGAGCATTCACCCAAACCTCCCCATCATCAAAATGCTCTTTTTTCCATATGGGTACCGTTTCTTTTAAGGTATCTATAGCAAATTGACAGGCATCAAAGGCAGCTACTCTATGAGGGGATGAAACTGCAATAATTACCGGAATATCACCTATTTGAAGTTCACCTTCGGCATGATGAATGGCAATTTTTGTGATATTGAATTTTTTAGAGGCATTCAAAGCAATTTTGTTAATCTCTTTAATGGCCATAGATTTATAAGTGGAAAAATCCAATCGAATAACACTTTTGTTTTTAGTTTTGTTTCTAACGGTCCCAATAAATAAAGCTATACCACCACAGGATGGATCCTCAACAAAACCATAACATGTTTGCAAATTTAATTTTTCAGAGGAAATAAGTATTGAAATATTCTTTTCCATATTCATTTGTTTTCCCTTTAGGGGAAATTAAAGGGGCTTTCAGCCACCACTAACTGGCGGAATTATTGCTACTATGTCATTTTCCTTCAAAATAGCTTCATTCTCAACATATTCTTCATTCAAGGCTATTGAAAATTCATTTATAGCAAAAAATTTCGGAAATCTAGTTTTCAACTCACTTGTTAAATGATGAATTGTTGCGTTTTCCTTCAATTCCAAAATCAGAGAATTATCGTCAACTATATCCTTGGCGATACCAAAAAAAAGTGTTTTAATTTTCATCAAATATTATTTATAAGTAATTTTCAGGTAAAAATACTTAATAGTAACTATTGTTACAAGTTGAAGTTCAATTTTTATATAATTTTGTATCTTTAGAGTGAATCTTTTTTGCATGAAACGAACATTAACAAACTCGCCTGCCGGACGGGCAGGTTTTAAAAATACATTCAAAAATGGAAATGTTTTAAATTTTTATTGAGAGAACGAGCGAAGCAAGTGGTTGCACACGTTCTTAATTTTATAATTAATATGAAACCTGGTAATTACTAAAATTTAAACGTGTGAAATTAAAATTCATTTTTCCTATTTTCGAATGGTTACCCCAATATCAAAAATCGTGGTTTAAAAGCGATTTATTTGCAGGATTAACTGTAGGAATTATGCTCATTCCGCAGGGAATTGCCTATGCATTGATTGCAGGTTTACCACCCATTTATGGCTTGTATACAGCCATGATTCCTCAAATTGTATATACATTTTTGGGTACTTCCCGTCAGTTGGCAATTGGGCCTGCCGCTATGGATTCACTAATTGTTGCTTCAGGAATAGCTACTTTGGCAGCTATAGGCTCTGAGCACTTTATTCTATTAGCGATTTTATTGGCATTTATGATTGGTGCATTTCAGGTTATTTTTGGATTGTTCAAAATGGGATTTTTGGTGAATTTTTTATCCAAACCGGTTATTAGTGGCTTTACATCAGGTGCCGCTATTATTATTGGAATGAACCAAATAGGTAATTTATTGGGAGTAGAGGTAGGCCGAAATAATCATTTACATAGTTTGGGATATGATATTTTTACACATTTTACGCAGGTAAATTTATACGCCCTACTTATAGGAAGTTTAGCCATTATCGTTCTTTTATTTTTGCATTTTAAATTTAAAAAAATGCCTGCTTCTTTAATTGTTGTAGTGTTGGGAATTTTAATCACCTATCTATTTAGGCTGGATGAAAATGGGGTTGAAATATTAGGTAAAATCCCTAAGGGCTTACCTCAATTGACGCTGCCAACATTTGATTTGGAGTTTATGAATGAATTATCGGGTCTTGCCTTGACCTTAGCTCTGATTGGATTTATGGAAGCAATTTCAATCGCTAAAACAATTGAGTCGAAACACAATAGTTACAATGTTAACCCCAATAAAGAATTGATTGCCTTGGGATTCGGAAATATGATTGGGTCCTTTTTTCAATCCTTTGTTGCAACTGGGGGCTTTGCAAGAACAGCGGTGAATGATAAATCCGGAGCAAAAACACCATTATCATCTTTAATAGCAGCTTCAGTTATTGCTATGTGCTTACTATTTTTAACACCGGTTTTTTATTTTTTACCAAAAACTATATTAGCAGCAATTATCATTGTTGCAGCTTTTGGGTTATTGGATTTTAATGTCCCCAAAAAGCTGTCATTATTCAATTTAAGAGACTTAATTATTTTAATAATTACTTTTTTAGTAACCATCTTTATAGGAATATCGGAAGGAATTTCCATTGGAATTGTCTTATCTATTATAATGTTGATCTATAAATCAACCAGACCCCATATTGCTGTTTTAGGGAATGTGCCCGATACTCATTTTTACAGAAATGTCAATCGATTTAAAAATTTAAATGTCAATGATGAAATTCTAATTATTCGATTTGATGCCCAATTATACTTTGCCAATACTACCTTTTTTAAAGATAATTTAAAGAAGTTCGCCAGAAAAAAAGGCAAAGATTTAAAGTTGATTATTATCAATGGTGAAAGTTTGAATGGCTTGGACAGTAGTGCGATTTATGCTTTGGATGAGATCCATGATTATTTTAAAAAGAAAAACATTGTGGTTGCATTTACCGGATTAAAGGGGCCCGTTAGAGATTCAATTGTCTTATCGGGCTTGATCAAAAAAATAAGATATGATCATTGCTTTATGAGTATTTCAGAAGCTGTAGACTTTTTTGAAAAACAAGGAATGCAATTCTCAAAAAAATACAGCTATCAGGAATATACCAAACAAACAAACCGTTGACCTGATTTATGCATAGCGCTATTATAGTTAAATCAAAAAATCGAGAAACTATCTGATAATCATATAGTTAACACCATTATATTAATCTAAAGTCAAGGCAGGAATTTTCTAATTCCTAAAGTGGGTTGAATGAAGTGACATCTGTTACATTCTATATGGTTATGAATGATTATTTTTGTGGACAAATAAATAATAATTAGCATTATATTATGAAAGTAGAACAATTATTTACGGGATGTTTGGCGGAAATGGCATATTATATTCAATCCAATGGAGAAGCTGCAATTATTGATCCATTGAGAGAATCAGAGCCATATATTAGAATGGCGGAAAGAGATGATTCTAAAATCAAATATATTTTTTTAACACATTTTCATGCAGATTTCGTTTCTGGACAATATGATTTGGCTCAGAAAACCGGAGCTACCATCGTTTTTGGTCCAAATGCAACTACCGAATATGAAATTCATAATGGTAAGGATGGGGAAGTTTTTGAAATAGGAGGCCTTTCACTAAAACTTCTACATACTCCGGGTCATACTATGGAATCGTCCTCTTACATTTTAACTGATGAAGAAGGCAAAACTCCTTTTATATTCACCGGTGATTGTTTGTTTATTGGTGATGTTGGAAGACCGGATTTGGCAGTAAAATCAGATTTGACTGAAGAGGATTTAGCAGGTCATTTATTCGAATCCCTTCGTAATAAGATTATGCCTCTTCCTGATGATATTATAATTTACCCCAATCATGGGGCAGGTTCTGCCTGTGGTAAAAATATGAGTACTGATACTTTTGATTCCTTAGGTAATCAAAAGAAAACAAATTATGCCTTGAGAGCTGATATGACAAAGGAAGAATTTGTAAAGGAAGTTACAGCAGGATTAATAGAGCCACCACAATATTTCCCGAATAATGTGAGAATGAATAAATCGATTAATACAAGTATTGATACAATTCTTCATAAAGGGACGACCCCAATTGATGCAGCAACTTTTAAGGAAATGAGTGATCAAAGGGATATTTTGGTAATTGATACACGTTCCATAGAATCTTTTAAGGAAGAAGGATCAATTCCCGGAGCCTGGTTTATTGGTTTGGATGGTGGTTTTGCTCCTTGGGTAGGTGCATTGGTAAATGATATCAACCAGAAAATTATTTTTATAGCAGAAGATGAATCAAGAATTAATGAGGTTGCATTGAGATTTTCCAGAGTTGGATATGACAATACTCTGGGATATCTTTTAGGGGGTATGGCAAGCTGGAAACAACATGGTTTTGAAATTGATAAAATGAAAGTTATAACGGCTGTTGATTTCACTAATAATTTAAATCAAGGATTTATAGAAAACCCCTTGGATGTGCGTAAGGAAGCAGAATATTTATCCGAACATGTTATTGGAGTCGAAAATTTTCCACTTGATTTCATACATTCCAATTTCGCTGAAATTGATCCTGAAAAGGAATATTTTGTTCACTGTCAAGGTGGGTATAGATCATTAATTGCAGCCACCATTTTAAAAGCAAAGGGCGTAAAAAATGTTACAGATGTTGAGGGTGGAATAAAAAGCTTAAAGGAAGCTGGAATAAAAGTTTCTGATTATATTTGTCCAACAACCTTAGTTTAAACTTATCTAAAATTAAAGAGCATGAAAAAATTTAAAATTAGTACGATAATTATATTGTTAATAAGTATAAGCTTTATAAGCTGTTCTCAAAATAAGAAAACGGATAAATCTGGTGAAACAGTTGAGATAATTTCTATTGAAGAACTTGAAATGGCTGACAATACCATTCAATTAATTGATGTGAGAACACCTGAAGAATATAAGGAGGGATATATTAAAGATGCCATAAACATAAACTTGAGGGATGATGATTTTTTAAATCAAATGTCAAAGTTAGATATAGATAAACCAGTATATGTTTATTGTATGGTGGGTGGAAGAAGTGGACAATCCGCGGCACAATTAAAGGAGGCCGGTTTTAAAAAAGTATATGATTTTAAAGGAGGATTTAAGCAATGGAAAGCTGAAGGGAAGAAAATATCAAAAGTTAAATACTAATATAGATACTTTTAAATTATGAAAAAAAATGTAGGAAGTCTGGACAAAATGATAAGAATCGTAATGGCTTTAATTGCCACATATTTTGCCTATACGGGTGAGTTTAACGCTGCATGGCAGGCTTATGCGCTTTGGGTAATTAGCATTGTTTTATTACTAACAGCCCTTACCAGTAGATGCCCGTTGTTTTCAATTATAGGCATCAATAGCTGTAAGGTAAAGTCATAAATTTACATCCGAAAAAGTGTTTTCGGATTTTTTTACTATTTTAATATACCGTTTGGTATGTTTTATTATCTTTGTTGAGATGAAAAAAAAATCGGATCACACAAAAGAATTTATTTTACATAAGGTAGCCCCCATTTTTAATAAAAAAGGATATACGGCAACAAGCTTATCTGATTTAATAGAAGCAACAAAATTAACGAAAGGAGCTCTTTACGGTAATTTTAAAAGTAAGGAAGACATGGCTATTAAATCCTTTAAGTATAATGTTAATCGTGTATTATCTGCCATAAGCAGAGAACTTAATAAAAGCCAGAATGTCGTGGATAAGCTATTTTCTCTCACTAATTTTTATAGGGATTACTATGATTTCGTGATAGAATTCGGTGGTTGTCCGATTCTAAATGTTGCAACAGATTCAAATAATGTAAACTCTAAACTTTTTCAAATAGTAAATGAGGTTGTAAAAAAGACAGAAAATAATTTGGCTATTTTAATCCAAAAAGGAATTGATAATTATGAAATAAAATTGGGGACGAATTCTAACGTTGTGGCTAAAAATATTTATTCTATGATTGAGGGAAGTATTTTCATGGCGTTTATTCATAAAGATAAAGTCTATATTTCCGAAATGATGAATCATATAGATTTTATCATCAGGGAAAAATTATTAAGCAATTAATATACCTATCGGTATTTTAAATTGAAAAAATTTTAGACAGTAAGACCAAAGTTAGATTTCAGGACTGCGATCCTTTCAATCCTTTCAATAATTCTAAATATTATTAATTATTTGAAACTGTTCATTTACGAGTTTCTTAAATGATATTTTATGACCGTATGAAAGCCATTATAATTGGAAAAAATAAAGTGGAATCAAATTGATACTTTAATCTTGAATTACTGAGATTAGTAATTTTAATTTCCCTTTGAGAATCTTTAATAATTCGCAACAATTGTTTTACCTTTGAGGTACACATTTGGTTTAACTTTTAAAACTAAAAAAAAATGGCAACAACAAGATTAGGAGATATTGCTCCGAATTTTACAGCACATTCAACGGAAGGCGAAATCAATTTTCACAATTGGTTAGGAGAGAGTTGGGGAATTTTATTTTCTCATCCTGCAGATTTCACACCTGTATGTACAACGGAATTGGGAACAGTTGCAAAATACAAGGATGAATTCGAAAAAAGAAACGTAAAAGTAATCGCTTTGAGTGTCGATGGATTGGAATCACACAAAGAGTGGATTTCTGACATCAACGAAACGCAAGACACCACTGTAAATTTCCCTATTATTGCCGACGAGGATCGTAAAGTTTCCGAATTATACGATATGATTCACCCTAATGCAGATAGTAAATTAACAGTCAGGTCCGTATTTGTGGTAGGTCCGGATAAACAAATTAAATTATCAATTACTTACCCAGCATCTACGGGAAGAAATTTTGATGAATTATTACGGGTTATTGATTCACTTCAATTAACAGCTTATCATAGTGTAGCAACTCCGGCAAATTGGATTAATGGGGAAGACGTGGTTATAGCTCCTTCAATTTCTACAGATGAGGCAAGGAAAATTTTTACCAAAGGTTTAGATGAAATAAAACCTTATTTAAGAATGACACCACAACCTAATTTAAATTGATTTATCAAAATAATCAAATTTTGTAAAAGAAGTTAATAATAAGGGCAAAAGAATTTATTCTTTTGCCCTTATTATTTTTTTATTCAGGAAATCAGAATTTTAAGGCAGCACCTATCAGGAAATTTCTTGTGGCTTGTGGATAAAAACCAGCCCCATCCAAAGTAGTCGTTTCTCCAGATACTGACCAGGTATCGTCATAAGTATAATAATACCCGTTTGAAATATATTCAACATTGAAAATGTTGTTAATCAGAGCACTAATCTGAATAGATTTTAAAACTTTTTTAAACTTTATTTCATAGTTAATATTCAAATCATTAATAAAATAGCTTTCTAATTTAGAATTATCATTATCAATATTTGCCATAAATTGTTCACCTACATATTTTGAAAATAAGGAAATCAGCAGACCCTCGGTTGGTTGATAATTGAATTTATTACCAAAAACTACATTGGGTGAGAAAGCAATGTTTGTATTTCCTAAATTCACCAATTCACCATTCCAGGAAGTGTGAAAATCAATATTTTTATTGCTACTAAATGCAATATTTGGCTGTAAACTAAAATGTTTTGAAAAGATAAAATTGGCATCAATTTCTAGTCCTAACCTATAACTATCACCTACATTTTCTCTTATAGGTGATCCAACGTCATCGAGTTCTCCTGTTAATACCAATTGATCTTGATATCTCATATAGTAAATATTGGAATTGATTTGAAACTTGTTATTGTTAATTCTCCACCCCAATTCAAAATCATTTAATGTTTCTGGTTTTGGAGTACCATTCTCATAATCAGTTCTATTAGGCTCTCTATTTGCCCTGGCATAAGAAAAATAGAAATTATTGGTATCATTTAATAGATAAGTCAAACCTGCTTTAGGATTAAAAAAGAAGAATGAATCATCAACGTTTCCATTATAAACACCATTGGCTTCATAATCAACGGTCCGTATTTGAAGATCACCAAATAGAAGTATCTTATTACCTACATTATATTTTACTTTTGTAAATAAATTAAAGTCGGTTTTATTACCATAATTATCGTAATAATGATCTCTAATCTCACTATTGCTAGCATAGCGTGCCCAAATTACCTCACCAAAATGATCCCCTTCATATTTATTCCAAGCACCACCAAAGGTCAAATCGAAACCCTTATTATTGTTATAAAATAACGAAAAAGTTGTGCCATAAAAATCATTATCCAACCATTTTCTGCGAATTAGATCGGTTGAATTGATAGTTTCATCACCTATATTAATTTCATCAAAACCATAGTCCTCAAAATCTTCATCTTCTTTATATTGTTCATAATAACCTCTGCCCCAGGTATAATGTAAGGCAATATTTGAAGACCAGTTATCATTGTATTGTTCGCTCCAAAACAACTGGTAATGGTCCTGGCTATAATGATCAACCTGATTTTCATAGGTGTAGTAATTATAGCTACGATCAGAATTTCTTAAATTTTCTGCTTCCGCATCCGACAAATAATTATCTGAAATATAATCTTCAACCCCTTGCTCATCTCCAACAATTCTTACCATGGGTGTTCCATACCATGCCTGATAAGTTTCTTCAAAACCTCCAAAAGCCAAGGTCTTGATTAAAGTGTTTTCGTCTACGTATGAGGCCTGTAAAAAATAGGAGCTTAAATCAGATGAAGCCCGGTCAATATATCCGTCTGATTTTATTTTAGATAGACGACCTGCAATTTCAAAATGCTCTCCCAGTTTTCCGGTTGTAAATTTTAGAGTATATTTTTGAGTATTATACGAACCGAAAGAACTGCTTATTTCTGCTCCTGCATTTTCAGAGACAGCATCGGTCAACAAATTGATACTGGCGCCAAATGCGCCAGCTCCATTGGTGGACGTTCCCACTCCTCTTTGTAATTGCAGGCTTTCTACAGAGGAAGAAAAATCAGGTAAATCTACCCAATAGGTGCCCATAGATTCAGAATCATTGTATGGAATTCCGTTGATGGTAACATTTACATGTGTTGCATCACTTCCACGGACCCGAATTCCAGTGTATCCTATACCCGCACCGGCATCTGAAGTTGTTACAACATTGGGCATAGAATTCATCAAAATAGGAATATCCTGTCCTAGATTGCGCTTTGAAATTTCCTTTTGAGTTAAACTGGAAAATGTTACGGGAGATTCTGAATTTACACGAACCGCCTTTACAATAACTTCGTCTAATACTTGTACAGAATCTTTAACAGTCTCTTCCTGAGCGATTAAAATTCCAGTAAAAAGTAATAAAAAGAGAAATGAATATTTTTTCATTTTAAATAAATTTAAAACGAATAAAAAGAGGTAATTATTCGGTATTCTTGAATAATTAAAAGTTTCGAGGAACGGCCTTCGCGCCTGCTGATTTTTCGCTCAGCTTTCCCTAAACAGCATTACCTGTTCCAGGTTCATTGGGTATGATCTCAGCCTTCTTTGAGTTTTTAGTTTAGAGTTTTTTATTTTGAGTTGAATTTACTCAAAAACTAAACACTTAACATTCAAAACTCATAAAAGCACCCCTTTATGAGAACACGGCAAAATTAGAAACAATTTTTGAATGTTAAATATAAATAATGATATATTTTTCGAAGAATTTGGGTTAAAACAATCACATCAAAATTTGATGTACCTTTGCGGCCTCGAAAAAAATATTTATGTCATTTAAATCTTTAGGATTAATTAGTCAACTATTAGAAGCAGTTAATAAACAAGGCTATTCCACACCTTCTCCCATTCAGGAAAAAACAATTCCTATAATTTTAGAAGGAAAGGACGTATTGGCTTCGGCACAAACTGGTACAGGGAAAACAGCAGGGTTTACCTTGCCCATGCTGCAGATATTATCTCAAACACAAAAAAAGAAATACAGGCCTATTAGAGCCTTGATATTAACACCCACTAGAGAATTGGCTGCTCAAGTCCATAATAATGTTAAGGATTATAGTGCTTTTTTAAATTTACGGTCTACAGTAATTTTCGGGGGAGTAAATGCTAAACCGCAAATAAGTACAATTAGACGAGGTATTGATGTGTTAGTTGCTACCCCAGGCAGGTTATTAGATCTGGAGAATCAGAAGGCTCTTTCTTTGGCAAGAGTTGAAATTTTGGTGTTGGATGAAGCCGATAGAATGCTAGATATGGGTTTTTTAAGAGATATTAAAAAAATCATTGGTTTGATGCCCAGACAAAGACAGAATTTATTGTTTTCAGCTACTTTTTCCAAAGAGATCAAACAATTGGCACAAGGAATTTTGCATAAACCGGTTTTGGTAGAGGCTGAACCAGAAAATACCACTGCTGAAAAAGTAAATCAAAAAACATTTCGTGTTGACAAAGGTGATAAAATAAATGTAACTATAAAATTGATTACCGACGGAGATTGGAAACAGGTTTTGATTTTTACCCGAACTAAACATCGGGCCAATCGATTAAGTGAAAAACTTCAGAAGGCTGGAATTTCATCGGCAGCCATACATGGTAATAAAAGTCAGGGTGCCAGAACCAAAGCACTGGCAGGATTTAAAAGTTTAGACATAAGAGTTTTGGTAGCAACAGATATTGCAGCTCGCGGCCTGGATATACCCTTACTACCTCATGTTATAAATTTTGAATTGCCCAATGTACCCGAAGATTATATACATAGAATCGGAAGAACCGGAAGGGCAGGAGCCAGCGGAGAAGCTATTTCATTGGTTGATGTTGACGAATTAGAATATGTAAGAGGCATAGAAAAGATATTGGGTGAAACTCTATCAAGTGAAATTATTGAAGGATTTGAACCTACTGATAAACCAAGCCAGAGCCAACCAGACTCTAATAACAGAAATAGAAATCAGCGAAGAAGACCCAAAAATAGCGGGGAGGGTAAGGCCAATAATTGGAGAAATAAGAATCGCAGAAGGAATAGATAAGTTGTAAAATTCCTAATTACCAAGGTCAATCATCTGTCTTTGGCTTTTTACGATTCGCTTTAATAGATGCATGTTTCTTCTTGGTTTCCAATCTTTTTTTAACAGAAGCTTTGCTGGGTTTTGATGCCTTCCGTTCCTTGGCGACTTTTAAACCATTTGTGATCAATTGTAAAAAACGTTGGATAATAATTGCCTTATTTTTATGTTGACTCCTACTTTCGCCACAATTTAAAATCAATATATTTTCTTTGCTAAGTTTTGACCGCAAATTTTTAAGAAGAAGCTCACGATCATCCTCCGATAATACTATAGAAGAGGCAACATCGAAAAACAATACTATTTTGGAAGCCACCTTGTTTACATGTTGCCCACCGGCTCCACTACTTCTAATAGCCTTGAATTTGAGTTCTTTTATAAGTTGATCTGTATCCAT
>JAUXGV010000207.1 GCA_030621915.1 Flavobacteriaceae bacterium | reverse complement strand
AGAATTGGCAAAATTGGCTAAAACTATGGTAGATAATAATGTTCAAATTATGTTTCATGCCAATGGTGATGGAGCTATTGAAGATGCTATTTATGCTATAGAAAATGCAGGTATTACAGTGGAACAGGATAAACGCCCCATAATTATCCACTCACAATTTCAAAAACCGGAACATTTACCCAAATATGTAGAAATCGGTATCAGCCCAACCTATTTTACGAACCATACTTTTTATTGGGGAGATGTACATATTAAAAATGTAGGCGAAAAGAAAGCATCCTTTATCAGTCCGATTAAAGCTGCCAATGATCTTGGGCTTATTACTTCAAATCATACTGATTTTAATGTGACTCTTTTGGATCCATTTTTTGTTATGTGGACCTCTATGAAAAGAGAAACTCGTAGTGGTAAAATTTTAGGAAGTGATCAAATTATTGATGCTTATACAGCTTTGCAACAAATAACAACAGGATCGGCATATCAATTTTTTGAAGAAAATAGAAAAGGAAAAATCAAAAAAGGAATGTTGGCAGATTTTGTAATTCTGGACACGAATCCATTGAAAGTTGATAATATCGATGCGATAAAAGATATTGTAGTTATAAAGACTATTAAAGAGGGAAAAGCAGTTTATTCAGCTACTCAGGAGGTGACTTCGAGTCACCCCTTGAGTACTGGGGCGACCAAATTTGAGGAAATAAAAGGTTATTTCGTAAAAAATGATGTGGTATTTGACGAGGTTTGTAAATTTATTGCAGTGTCCGAACAGGATGGTTTTGACAAATATTTTGGTATAGGAAAAACGATGAATAACGATGTTACAACACTGGATTTTGACAAATTCAATGTTGCCGGAATTCTGGTAAAACCTTCGGATATAGCAAGCAAAATAGAAATTACGCAATACACTTCAGAAGGCGCAAAAATAATTGTTGGTTTTAAAAATGTTATTGGTGAGAAACAATCCTTTACATCAGGTGCTTTGTTACTTTTTAAAATCCCGAAAAGCAGAACGAGTATTGATTTTGTTTCGGAAGGCACTACTGTAAAAGTAACGATAAAATAAGATGTTGTTGACATATTCCTACAAGGAAGGGCTCCTGTTTATTATATAAATGAACAGGAGTTTTCTATGGTAAAAACTTAAAATTGACTTATTATTGCAATCCAAAAAAAAATTCAATGATCAAAAGAAATAAAGCCTCTATCACTAAATTTATCATTCATAAAATTGGTAATAAATTTAATGATACCAGAAATCTTTTCTCGGAGAAACCGGTAATTTTTGACGAGAATAGTTATGAGTTGATGAAGCCCTATTTACTCAAACCCTTCGCTAATTTGGCAGAAACTTATCGTTTTCATCATCATGCGGATGTTAATTTAAATGAGATATTTAATTACAGTAAAAGTATTTTTGAAGATGAAGAAAGTTTTGTTGAAACTTCAAAAAATATAGTAAAACATCTATATGAGCAATCCAATTCTGCACAAATCAAAACGGGAGATGTGATAATAGCCTTGATCGAAGATGTAGAGTATAATGAAATATTTACCAATGCAATAGGAATTTTTAAGATTGAGAATAAAACAGACTTTTTTCAGACTTATGTTGACGGAGATAGTATGGATGTTATGGTTCAGCAGGGCATAAGCACCAAAAAAATTGATAAAGGGTGTTTGGTCATTAATTCATCAGATGATGAGGGGTCGGTAGTATTAAGTGTTGATAATAACAACTACGATACTCAATATTGGATCAAGAATTTTTTGAATATCAAGTATGCCGATGATAAGAACAATCATACACAAACTTATATTGAAATGTGTAAAGATTTTTCTAACGAAGTGTTAAAAACTGATTTCGGATCAAAGGAACAAAGTCATTTTTTAGCTAAAACCATTGATTTTTTTAAAGAAAATGACACCGTAAATATTCATGATTTTAAAGATGATGTTTTTGAGGAAGATGAACATAAAGAAATGTTTGACGACTATAAAAAAGTATTTGAAAGTGAAAAGGATGTTTTAGTAAGAAATCAGTTTCACGTGTCGGAAATTGTTTTAAAAAAACAAAAACAAAAAATCAAAACAGAAATTAAACTAGATACCAATATTCAAATTAAATTAGACGTAGAAGCCCCTGATGCTTCTTCAGAATATTTAGAATTGGGTTATGATGATGAAAAGAAAATGAAATACTATAAAGTATATTTCAATGAAGAAAAATAAGGACAATAATTCTTATATTTGGAATTCAACAAAATAAATCTAAACCCAATGTTCAAAAAACTTATATCTATTACCTTCATTATATTTTTTTCAAATCATATCTTTTCTCAAAATGCTTGTAGTAAATTCTATGTTTTTAAGGAAGGAGTCAAATTTGAAATGACATCTTATGATAAAAAAGATAAGCTAACGAGTATAGTAAAATATGAAGTTAAAAATGTCTCGGATAATAGTGCGGTATTAGCCAATGAAGTGTTAGATGAAAAAGGAGAATCTATTTTAAATTCTGAGGTTAAGCTTATTTGTTCAGATGACGGAATATCAATTGATTTTCAATCCTTAATTAGTAGTGAAATATTAGAAAAGTACAAAGAGATGAATATGGAGATTGATATGACAGGGTCCAATATTGAGATTCCTAATAATTTATCTCCAGGTCAAAATTTACCTGATGCAGAATTAATAATGACAATGAGTATGTCTGGAATTAATATGAAAATAGAAGTTAATATGACCCATAGAAAAGTTGTAAAAAAGGAAACAATTACAACTGATGCAGGTACATTTAAATGTGTGTTGCTTACAAATGATATTGAAATGAAAGTATTGGGAAAAAATAGTATAATGAGTTCTAAGAAATGGTTGGCAGAAGGTGTTGGTTTGGTTAAAAGTGAGGAATATGATAAAAAAGGTAATTTAATGTCAAAAAGTATATTGACAAAATTTGATATTTAATACCCTAATCTAAACAATCAACAATAATTAATTAAGCTTTTATTTCCCTTATCAACTCAACTTCAAAAACCTTGGAAAATTTTTCTAACAATGATGATTTTACTTCTTCAATAGGAATTTTCGTACCAAGTTCAGCTTGCATTGAAGTGACTCCTTTACCTTTGATTCCACAAGGAATAATATGATCAAAATATCCCAAATCAGGATTTACATTTAAGGCAAATCCATGCATGGTTACCCATCTAGAAGCTCTTACTCCAAAAGCACAAATTTTTCTGGCAAAGGGTGTGTCTACATCCAGCCAAACTCCGGTTTCACCCTTGCTTCTTTCTCCTTTGATTCCATAATCTGCCAAAGTTAAAATAATCACTTCTTCCAATTTTCGCATGTACAGATGGATATCGTGAAAAAAGTCATCCAGATTCAAAATGGGATATGCCACTATTTGACCCGGACCATGATAAGTAATATCACCTCCTCGATTGGTTTTGTGGTATGAAATTCCTCTTTTTTCTAGCTCACTTTCATTCAATAATAAATTGTTAAAATCACCACTCTTGCCCAAGGTATAAACATGAGGATGTTCTGTAAATAATAAATAACTCGGGGTAGAATGATTGGTTTCGTTTTTTCGATTGTCAATTTTTACATCCAAAATTTCCTGAAACAGTACATTTTGATAATCCCAGGTTTTGAGATAATCTTTAAGCCCTAAATCTTTAAATATTACTTGAACCATGATTATCTGTTTGGATTATTTAAAATAATCAAAGCTGCGATGACTCCCGGTACCCATCCACATATGGTAAGAATGAAAACAATAAGTATTGAACCACAGCCTTTGTCTATTACAGCCAGAGGAGGCATAATGATAGCGAGAAGGACACGAAAACAACCCATGAATGATCTAAATTATTTAATGCAAAGTTCAGAAAAAAATATGAGCTGGAAAAACAAAACGAATCTCTTAAAATTAATCTTCAAACCAGCAACTAAATTCTATCAACTAACAACTATTAAATGCATTGTCTATGTTTGAAAAGCATTGTATCTTTGCCGCTTATTCATAAAAAGCAATTTTAAGAAACCATCAATATTCGTTCTTAAAATGGTAAATGACTTAAGTTTTTGTTTGTGCTGAACTTGTTTCAGTACTAATAGGACAAAAAACAAATACATTTGTTACAAATCGTTTAATAAAAATATCAAATGCAATTATCAGAACAAGAAATTGTACGAAGAGAATCTTTACAAAAATTAAGAAATTTGGGTATCAACCCTTATCCCCAGGCCGAGTTTCAAACTACATCAACGGTAAAAAAAGTTATTGAACAGTTTGATAATTTGGAAGGCAAGGAGGTGATTCTTGCCGGAAGAATCATGAGCCGTCGAATTATGGGTAAAGCTTCATTTGCTGAATTAAAAGATGGATCTGGAAGAATGCAAATCTATATCAACAGAGATGAAATTTGTTTGGGTGAAGACAAGACTTTGTATAATGAAGTGTTTAAAAAGTTATTGGATATTGGTGATATTATAGGTGTTAAAGGTGAGGTTTTTAAAACCAAAGTGGGTGAGACTTCTATAAAGGTAAAGGAACTAACAGTTCTTTCAAAAGCCTTAAAGCCCTTGCCTATTGTGAAGGTTGATGCCGATGGAAAATCACATGATGCTTTTAATGATGCCGAAATGAGGTACCGTCAGCGTTATGTTGATTTGATAGTGAATGACCATGTAAAAGATACATTTATAAAGAGAACTAAAATTACAAATTCTATCCGTCAATTTTTGAATGATCGGAATTATTTGGAAGTAGAAACCCCTATTTTACAACC
>JAUXGV010000076.1 GCA_030621915.1 Flavobacteriaceae bacterium | reverse complement strand
ATTTTCGAATTTAGCCCACAAGGACTTGTTAAAACAGAGGCGCTTACATCCGAAACTTCACATCGGCAAAAAAACATTACTAGTAAAATTATTATTAGTATTATCGCATTAATTTTTTTTATTTTTGTTGGCTGGTGGTCATGGCAAGAATTTATTATTGATGATACAAAACCCATTCAATCTATAGCAGTACTTCCTTTTGATAATTTTACAAATGACCAAAATCAAGAAGCTTTGGCGGCAGGATTACAGGATGATTTGATTACTACTATATCTAAAATTAGCTCATTAAGAGTTATTTCAAGGCCCTCAACAATACAATATAAAAATAGCACCAAATCAAGCACAGATATTGCTTCAGAATTGGATGTGGATGCCATTATAAAGGCCTCAGTTTTAAAATTTGGAGATACTGTTAGAATCAATATTCAATTGATTGGAATATCTCCGAAAGAACGAAATTTATGGACTGAAAGTTTTGAAAGACCTGCAAAGGATGTATATGCTTTATTCAATGAGGTTTCTAGCACCTTGGCAAAAGAAATCAATTTATCTCTTTCTTCAAAAGAAAAGAAGTATTTATCTAATGCTTCCAGTGTCAATCCTGAAGCATATAAGGCTTATTGGTCAGGAAATAATCACTGGGATAATTTAACCCAAAAAAGTCTACAAAAGGCTCTTGAATATTACCAATTAGCTGTAAAAATTGATTCTAATTTCGCACCAGCATATGCTGGAATTGCCGCTGTTTGGAGTGGGCGTAAACAAATGAATCTAGTGGATCATAAAATAGCTTTTGAAGAAACTACAAAGTTTATTGAAAAAGCATTTCGATTAGACAGCCTTAATATTGAAGTGTTATATAATTATGCAATATCCGAAGGATGGATGGCCTGGAATTGGGAAAAGACCAAAATGGCCTTTGAAAGAGTACTTGAAATAAATCCTAGCTACGCAAAGGCACATGCTTATTATTCAAATGTTTTAATGGCTTTAGGCGATCCAAAAAAAGCAATGAAACATATGGAAATTGCTTTAGATCTAGATCCAATTAACCCTGTAATTCTAGGACTATATCATATAAATTTATCTGCAAACAAACAATGTGATCAAATATTCAAATTGCATAAAGATGGTGAACTCAACCATGTTCTTTCTATTCACAGTCTCAGAAACTGCTATTATAGTAACGGCTTTTTAGATAAGGCATTAGGGTTAGATTTACAATTATTTAGAATTAACCCTAGCGATACCGCCATAATCATGGAAAGTTACCAAAATAAGGGATACCTCTCAGCAGTTTTAGAATTTGCCCGAATACAAGTAATGATGTCAGAAAATACTTTTGTTTCACCATTGAATATTGCCCATCTCTATGCTCAGGCTCATAAGAAGGAAGAAGCTTTGAAGTGGTTAGAAATGGCATTAATCTCTAGAGATGCAAATTTACCCTATTTAACAGTGATCCCTTATTACGATTTCATGAGAGAAGATACAAGATTTAAAGATATCTTACACCAAATGAATCTTCCATACAATTAAATTAACTTTTTACTTATTATTATAATTTTTAACAGATCAAGGTACTTTTCATCATTGTTGATTATAATCTATTTAATTAAAATTTCGTAAATTTAGCAATTGCATTTTTTGAAAAATACGATTTTATTTATCAAAATAATCCTTATTAACACATGGCCAAACCAATAAATATTTTAATTGTAGAAGATGAAATGATCATTGCGGCCAATATAGCCTCGCAACTGAAAGGCTTAGGATATGTAGTGAGTGGGATTGTCTCCAAAGGTGAAGATGCTTTGAAGCATATAAGGAATTCAAATCCTGACGTGGTATTATTTGACATTCAGTTAAAAGGGAATCTGGATGGAATTGAAACGGCAATTCTTATGCAACAAGATTATGATATCCCCATTATCTATCTTACCGCCAATGTAGATGACAGTCATTTTAACAGAGCCAAGACAACGAATCCTGCGGCATTCTTATCAAAACCGTTTAAAAAATTAGATCTTCAGCATGCCATTGAATTGAGTTTGAATCATTTTAACGATGATTATACGTCTGATCATGATTATGAAAAAAATATTACACAATATGTGTTAAGCGATCGAATCTTTGTGAAGCATAATGACAAAATTGTAAAAATTATTATCAAGGATATTTTGTACATGGAAGCAGATCGGAATTATTGCCGCATTCATGCCAAAGGAAAGGTATACTTACTGGTTGCCACATTAAAAGATATAGAGAGAAAATTGCCTATTGAGCATTTTATTCGAGTGCATCGTTCTTACATTGTTAATCTCTCGCAGATTGATGAAGTGGCTAATAAATTTGTTCTGATCAATAGAAAAGTGATCCCTTTAGGGAAAACATCAAGAAGAAAATTATTGAACAGATTACAAACTATTTAGTTTTACATAGTCGCTAACCATCTACCTTAAAATCCAGCGAAAAAGAAACACCATTTTCATTGTCTCTATTCATATTCCCTTCCAGCTGATGAACTAATAAATTGATCAATTGTGTTCCAAATCCGCTTCCATTTTCAATATCACTCGTCTTAATTCCAATCCCATTGTCTACAACTTTGAGTCTAAAAAAATTGTTGCCTAATTTATGAAATGCGATTTTTATTTTACCTTTCATACGATTCGGGAAGGCATATTTTAATGAATTTGTAACCAGCTCATTTACTATCAACCCCAAAGGAATAGCCGTGTCAACATCCAGATCTATTTTTTTTATATCAAATAACATTGATACTTTTTTTTCTTGCCCAAAGGAATCTAGGATATGCTTACTTAAATTGATGAAATAGTCCTTCATTTCTACAGTGGTCAGGTTCTTTCCCTGATATAATTTTTGATGAATCATACTCATTGAATAAATTCTATTCTGACTTTTTTCCATGACATTTTTTACTTCAGGATCATCAATAACTTCAGATTGCAAGGACAATAAACTCGAAATTATCCCTAAATTATTTTTTACACGATGATGAATTTCTTTTAATAAAAATTCTTTTTCCTTATTTTGACTTTGAAGCATTCGATTCTTCTTTCTGTTATTTCTGAAAGTCACATAGAGTAAGAGTAATAATAAGAATAATAAACCTGCTATAACTGTAATTAATAGCTGTCTTGTCTTTTGTTTTTTTAATTCGGTTTCCTGTACTAGAATAGTACTTTCCTTTTGAGCAAAATCAAATTCCGTTTGAAGCAATGAAATTCTTTGATCAGATTCTGCTGTGAAAATTTCATTCTTTAATTTATCGTATGCCTCAAAAGCCAAATAAGCATCTTTATAATTGTGATTACCAGCATAAGCTCTTCCCAATGATTCATAAGCAATGCTGAGGTAATAATTATCTCCAAAATCATCAGTGGCAACTTCAATACATTTATCCAAGCTTTCAATGGCTGTAATATATTTACCTTGTAAAACCTGTAATTTACCAATAGACAACCAGGAACGCATTAGCATAAAATTATTATTCAGTAATTTCGAATATTTTAACGCATTCTCACCGGCTTCTTCAGATTTTTTATATTGATTCAAATAGGCATAAAGATCAACCAGAGATATATAAACATCACACAAATTATTATAAAATCCATAACGTTCACCAATAGCTAAAGAATGTTCAAAATAAGTAAGGGCCAGGTCATATTTTTTAAGCTCCAAATAATTATTCCCCATTACATAAAGGGTGAAATCATAATCTAAATCGCTCATCCCACTTTCTTCAAAAAGCTGTAAAGATTTCAATCCATATTCCAGACCCTTTTCGTATTTAGAATGTTTCCAAAACAAATTACTTAAATCACTATAAGCAACAGCTATGGCTTTCTTATCGTTAAATTTTTCACCCAACCGGAGAGATTCAAGTGCATAATCTGCTGCCCTATCCAATTCTCCCTTTCTTTCAAATACATAACCCAATTGAGTATTGATAAAAGCCCAATCTTTTTCCAAAACTTTACTCTTGGCATTCTCTAAAACAGTATATGCAACATCTAATTTTTCCATTCGTAGCAATATGGATCCATAAGTTGCTTGAAATCTTCCAATCCAAAGCGTATCTTTTTTTTCTGAAGCCATTTCCATACCATAGAGGGATAAATCATGTGCTTTAATTAGATCTCGGGTATGCCAGTAATATGCCAAATCATTGAGAACAGTAAATTTGATTGAATCGATTTCAATTTTTTTATAACTTTCTTCCAAAATATCCAAATAAGATGCTCCAAAATTATCTGTGTCAACAAATACTTTTTGATAAGGATTCTCTTTGTTAAGATCAATTATTTGACCATTTACAAATGAGCCATAAAATAGCGGAATCAGAGCAATAAATAGGGACTTTAAAAAGCATTCTTTCATTGTTTAATTCATTTGAAATAAGAAATATAAATGATTAAGATACAAATATTTTTATGATTCCATTATTGGATAAATAAAAACATACTTTCGGACAAGAAAAACAATCCTTCGTCCTATATCGTTTTTGATTTCGGCAGATAGTTAGTTAATTGGTCTTAAATTAATTCAGATTCTCCGTTTTAGTTAATTCTTTTACCAAATTATGAATAGAAAGTATTTTTTTGTCTTGCTGATATTCTTCTTACATTTTTCTTGTAAGGAGGATAGTATCTTATTAGAAACCCAGCATGAAGATAGTTTGAATAAGTTGATTGAAATAGGCTGGAACCAAAAGGATCTCACCATAGTGGATAGTATTTTTGCCACAAATGCAACACGCACGGTCAATAATGTTAAAATTGCCGGCAATCATGCAGAATTGTTAGCTATGATGAACATATATTTTACAGGATTTCCGGATTTAAATTTGGTAAAGCATAGTTCTTTGAATAAAAATAATCAAACCTTTTTTCAATGGACCATTACAGGTACCAATACAGGTGTTTATGGAGAAAAGAAAGCTACTGGTAAAAAGGTTAAAATAAGGGGATTTACCAGAGTAATATTCAATGATGTAGGAAAAATAGTGCAAGAAGACATATACTATAACGAACTGGAATTTTTACAACAGTTGGGTTATACATTGATTCCTCCAATTGTTGAATAATAAAAACAGTTATAAATTTGATGACGAGAGTTTATTTTATGAAATGGTTGTTGACAACGATGATGAGACATGGGTTAATTTTTGGGGAAATTGGAAGGGAAAGCTTTCCGCCAATGATCAAAAATTAAGAATACCGGTTCACTTGACGGTTCAATTCGTAAATGGGAAAATTGTGGAGAAATATGGATATTATGATACTTTCAGAATTTACCTTAGCCTTGCAAGCCATAGAAATTGGTAAATCAATGGAATTGGAAGAAAGAGAATAATCATTCTTTTTATATTGGAGAAATTTAGGATTAACAATAAATTAAAATTTTAAAAAAAACAAATGGAAACAGAAACAACCAAACAAATAACGCCTTCGAAAATTATGCAAATTGGCATGGGGTTTATGGCTTCAAAAACCCTGTTAGCAGCGGTTAACTTAGAGCTTTTTACTCTTTTAGCCAATACAGAATTGTCAGGAGCAGAAATTAAAAAAGAATTAGGACTTCATGAACGATCTTTATACGATTTTTTGGACACCTTGGTGACCTTAGGTTTTTTAAATCGTAAAGGAATTAAAGAAAGTGCATTGTATAGTAATACTGAAGATTCTGATTTATTTTTAGATAAAAAGAAACTGAGCTATACAGGTGGAATTCTAGAAATGTGTAATAATAGATTATATCCTTTTTGGCAACATTTGGAAGATGGCCTAAAAACCGGGAAACCACAAAACGAAACAAAAGATGGTGGAAAACCTATATTTGAAGCAATTTATGCTGATGAAAACAAACTTCGAGAATTTATACATGCTATGGGCGGTGTCCAAGCTGGAAATTTTATGTATTTATCGCAAAATTTTGATTTTTCAACTTATAATACACTTTGTGATATTGGCGGCTCAGGAGCAAACCTATCCATTCATATTGCGAAAAACAATCCTCATATGAAATGTATTTCTTGGGATCTACCTCCGGTGAAACCTGTGGCAACCGAAAATGTAAAAAAATTGGGGCTTGGTGATCATATTTCAGTCAGTTCAGGTGATTTTTTCACTGATGAGTTTCCCAAAGCAGATATCATTACCATGGGAAATATTCTACATGATTGGGGCATTGAAGATAAGAAAATGCTTCTCAAAAAGGCCTACAATGCCTTACCTGAAAATGGAGTACTTATTGTTATTGAAAATATCATCGACAATGAACGTAATAAAAATGTATTTGGCTTGATGATGTCACTCAATATGATGATTGAAACAGATCAAGGATTCGACTATTCCGCCTCGGATTTTGAATTATGGGCAAAAGAAATTGGATTTAATAAAGTTGATTTAATGCCCTTAACCGGACCTTCAAGTGCGGTGATTGCATATAGATAATTTTATAATGTCATTAAGTAAAAGCATATGCTAACCAGAACATATATGAAGTCGTATTTCTGAGTAAACATCATTATTCTAAACCAATCGATTCCATTATTGTAATTTTTTCAATAGACCCTTCTTATTTTTAAAGAAGGGTTTGGAATAATCAAAGAATTCTAATTCAAATATTGTGACAATCAATGATTTGAATTTTGTTTAAATTAAAAATATTACCTTGTTACTAAATTCTATTTAGATGGATTGGTTGAATATTATTTTTATTATTATCGGTGTTATTGTTATTATCAGCATCATTATCTATTTTTTTCAGGAAAGAATTATTTTTAAACCTGAAAAATTACCCAAAAATTTTGTGTTTCAATATAAAAACCAAAAAGTTGAAGAGTATAATATTGAATTAAAGAAAAATGTCACCATCAATGGTTTGCATTTTAAAGCGAAAAACTCCAAAGGTGTTGTATTTTATTTAAAAGGAAATTCAAGGAGCATAAAAGGTTGGGGAAAGTTTGCTGTAGATTTTACAAGTCAAAATTGGGATGTTATCATGATCGACTATCGGGGCTTTGGAAAAAGCAAGGGTAAAAGGTCTCAGCAAACTATGAAGGAAGATGTCTTGGCTATTTATGATAAAATCAAGCAAAAGGTTGAAGAAAAATATATTATAGTTTATGGGCGCTCATTAGGCACCGGACTGGCAACAAAAGTGGCATCTATGAACAATCCTCGAATGTTAATTTTAACTTGTCCCTATTATAGCATGTCTAACAATATCCAACGTTATTTACCCTTTATTCCCGTGGGACTGGTTATGCGATATTCCATGCCTACTTATAAATGGATAAAGTATGTAAAATGCCCTATAAAGATTATTCATGGTACAAATGATAAAATAATCCCCATGAAATCGAGTATTCGATTGTCAAAAATAAATTCTAAACAAACCAGAATTTACCCCATTATTGGTGGTGGCCATAAAAACTTGCATAATTTTGAAGGATATCACAGGGCTTTAAATGAAATTTTAATATCAAAACCCTTTGAAGAAATAAATAAAAATAAAACAAGTATTGGCTATCTAAGAAGTAAAAGAAAAGCTTAAAAGGACAATGTTAAAAAAAACAATATTAATGTTCACAATCTTGTATTTAATTACTTTAATTAGTTTTTATTTTTTTCAGGAAAAAATAATTTTTCAATCCAAAACATACTCTAAAAATTATAACTATTCTTTCAATGCAAATTTTGAAGAAATTAACCTCAAGACTAAAGATGGTGCCTTTATTAACGGAATCCTCTTTAAGGTTAAAAATCCAAAAGGTATAATTCTTTATTTTCATGGAAATAAAGGCAGTCTTAAACGTTGGGGCAATTTATGCTTGCCGCTTACTGGGTACGGTTATGATGTTTTTGTAATAGATTATAGAGGTTATGGAAAAAGTAAAGGGTTAAGAACCGAAACTATCATGTATAATGACGTGCAGTTTTGCTACGAGTACCTATTAAAATCATATGATGAAAATTCTATTATTGTTTATGGACGATCTCTGGGAGGAACCTTTGCAACTTATGTTGCATCAAAAAATAAACCCAAACTTTTAATTCTAGAAGCTACTTTTAATAATATGATTGATGTGATGAGTAATAATTTACCGATACTTCCTTATGCCTATCTACTCAAATATAAATTTGAAACTTCTCAATTAATTTCAAAGGTTAATGTACCAACAATTATCTTTCACGGAAATAAAGACCGGTTGATTTCCATTGATTTAAGTAAAAAACTTTATGAAAAATCCAATAAAAAATATACAAAGTTTATTGAACTCAACGGGGCTACACATCATAATATTGGAAAATTTAAAAAGTATAAAAACACCTTAATTGCAAATTTAAAATAACAGAATATAATGTAGGTTGAACAATGGGTTTGCAAAATAAATTATGGCTGAATCGTTAAATAAAAAAAAGAGTATTCAATTAATAATATAATTTCAGATAAAATTTTATTATCTCCAATATTTTATTGATATTTAGACAACTAACTAAAACCAACTCAAATATGACAAGTTTGAAATCCACAAGAATTGAGTCAATCGACTTACTTCGAGGGGTAATTATGGTAATCATGGCGCTGGATCATGTACGTGATTATTTTCACTTTGGATCTTTTTTTGGAGATCCAACAAACATTGAAACCACCACCCCCATATTATTTTTTACCCGTTTTATTACACATTTTTGCGCTCCGGTATTTGTTTTTTTAGCTGGAACATCTGCATTTTTGTATGGATCTAAAAAAACAAAACCTGAATTATTCAAATTTCTATTTACCAGAGGGATCTGGTTGGTACTTCTTGAAGTAACGGTTAACAATTTCATTTGGACTTTTGATGTTGCACTAAGCTTTACTATTTTTCAGGTAATCTGGGCCATTGGATTCGGTATGATTTGTTTGTCATTCTTAATCTATCTGCCCAAAAAAGTGATTATAGTTATTGGAATTTTGCTGGTTGCAGGACACAATTTATTAGATGGTATTATATTGCAAGGATCAAGTTTTAAATCTATTATCTGGTATATCCTGCATCAAGATATGTTTTTGAAGACAAGCCCTGATACGATGATAGCTTTTCACTACCCTTTAATCCCCTGGATAGGATTGATGGCGTTGGGTTATTGTTTTGGAACTTTGTATAAAAGGGATTATGATAAAGCACTTCGCAAAAAATGGCTAATAGGATTGGGGATGGGATCTGTGGCTTTATTCTTTATTTTAAGGGGTGTCAATGTTTATGGTGATTTGGCACCATGGGCTTCTCAGGATACTACGATTAAAACAATTTTATCATTTTTAAAAGTTACAAAATATCCTCCTTCCTTGATCTTTTTATTAATGACTATCGGACCTAGTATTCTATTTTTATATGTTACTGAAAATATTAAAAATAAAACCACGAATTTCTTCATTGCTTTTGGCCGGGTTCCCTTGTTCTTTTACTTTTTGCATGTTTTGGTCATACATATAGTTGCCATCATTGGAATTTTGATTTTTGGAGGAAATTGGCAAGACATGATCCTGACTGCAGATGTGTTTATGAATGCCAAATTGATCAATTACGGTTATCCTTTGTATTCAGTATATTTTATATGGGTTGCTCTAATATTGCTCCTTTACCCCTTCTGTAAAAAATATATGATTTATAAAATAAACAACAAACATAAATGGTGGTTAAGCTACCTTTAAACTAAATTTCATGAAACAATTTAATTCACCCCTTGAGGCCTTTTTACATTGGGAAAATGTAACCCCCACAAATTTATTTTTCGTTCAACATATTGATGGGAAAACCAAAGATTATTCTTATAAAAAGGCAGGCATTGAAATTCGAAAAATCGCTGCCAGATTAAATGAATACAACTTTGACCCTAAAAGTCATATAGCGCTCATTTCAAAAAACTGTGCTCATTGGATGATGGCCGATTTAGCCATTATGATGAGCGGGCATGTTTCCATTCCTATATACCCAACATTAAATGCCCAATCTATCAATCAAATTGTAACACATAGTGAGTCCAAGGCTATATTTGTTGGGAAGTTGGATAATTACAATGATCAAAAATCTGGCATTCCTGATATTCCTAGAATTGGAGTCGAACTATTTGGCATAAATGAACAAGAAAGCTGGGAAAACATTGTTAATTCTGAAATCGAACTACAACACTTACATACTCAAAAAAAAGATGATTTACATACCATAATTTACACCTCTGGCACAACAGGAAATCCTAAGGGGGTAATGCATACTGTTGAAAATTTTATGACAAGCGTATATACCGTAACTGAAGTTTTTAAAACTATAGAACATCCCAGATTTTTCTCCTATTTACCACTTGCACATGTTGCCGAACGATTGATTATGACTTATGGAATTTCTTTGGGTGCTCAAATAAGTTTTTCAGAATCTCTGCAAACGTTTGCTGCTGATTTGGAAGCCACTCAACCCCATACTTTTTTTGCTGTGCCTCGAATCTGGACTAAATTTCAAGAAAAAATTCTTGAAAAAATCCCTCAAAAAAAATTGAGCTTGTTATTGAGTATCCCTGTTGTAAAAAATATAATTAAATCAAAATTACAGCATAAACTTGGGTTAAAAGCGGCAACTGTAATGTTATCTGGGGCTGCACCCCTATCAAAGGATGTAATTGATTGGTATGGCAGATTGGGCATTGAAATTTTACAGGCTTATGGTATGACTGAAGACTGTTGTATGTCGCATTATAACCTAATAGGAGCCAACAAAGTGGGAACAGTTGGAAGAGCCTTGCCTGGGGTTCAAGTGAAGTTTACCTCTGAGGGAGAAATTCTAATCAAAAACAATAGTATGATGAAGGGTTATTTCAAAGCCCCAGAAATGACTAATGAAGTATTGCGAAAAGACGGATATTTACATACAGGTGATATGGGTGAATATGACCACGATGGATATTTAACAATCACCGGGAGGGCAAAAGATCAGTTTAAAACGGATAAAGGAAAATACATATCACCGGCTCCAATAGAATTACAAATAGCAGAAAATCCTGATATTGAACAAATTTGTATCGTGGGAACCGGCATTCCTCAACCGATTGCACTTATTATTCTTTCAGAATTGGGAAAACAAAAGTCAAATGAATTGGTTTCTGAAAGTTTGAATACATCTATCAATGTCATAAATCCAAGTCTCGAAAAGCACGAGAATATCGAAAAAATGATTGTAATGAAGGAAGAATGGACCGTTGATAATGGATTGCTCACACCAACCCTTAAAGTACGCAGAAACAGCATTGAAAAAATACATCAAGGTTATTATAAATCTTGGTTTGAAAGTACTGAAAAGGTTGTTTTTGAATAATAAATTATTAAACCCGCATTATGCATTGGAACTTCGTGATGAGACTTGAAAATACAATAAAAACTAGTGTTTTCTTAATTTTAGCACCCCGAGTGCTCGGGGCCGTTATGGTTAAATTAAAAAACGAAGCGAAGCGTTAGGTTTTGAAGTGTTTTCAAGATGTAATAGATTTTCTAATGCATAATTCGGGTTAAACAGCTTTCACAACAGTTAACAAGCAGGCAAAACTAACCATGCTAAAATTCTTTAGAAAAATTCGATTTCAACTCTTGAAGGAAGGCACATCTGTCAATTACCTCAAATATGCAATTGGAGAAATCACATTAGTGGTCATCGGTATTTTAATAGCCTTACAAATTAACAATTGGAAGGAAATCAGAAAAGAAAAGAACAGGAAAGAAAAGTTTTGATCGAACTCATGAAATCATTAGAAAATAATTGCAACGCTATGATTATGGATTCTGTTAAAAGATCTGTTTGGAACGAATCTAGTGACATTATTATTTTTTCTATGCAAGGGAAATTAGCTTATGCTGATTCTTTAAATATTCATTTTCAAAATGCCAGAAAACCAGGAACGAATTTATCATTATCTTATGCGGGCTACGAAGGATTAAAAAACATGGGGTATCATATTATTACTTCTGATACTTTGAGAAACAATATTGTAGAACTATTTGAATTGACTCAAAAACATTTATTAGAAGAAATGGAGTATTTCGAATCCTTTCAACCAGCGAGACAAACGCAGGTCGACAGGCTCTTCAGTTATGATGAAACAAAATTTGACCCTGCTACACCTTTTGATATTCCTTTGATACCAAATGATTATAATGTACTATTGAATGATCCCACATATCTATCTATGATTAAATCAGTAAAAGTTCAAAGAAATATCATCGCAGTTATTTTGAATGAGAATTTAAGAAAATCTCAAAAAGTATTACAATTTATTAAAGATGAGTTACCTGAAAAATAATTAAAATTATATACCTTAGAAAATATTATTAATTAAAACACAATAACCATGGGCATATTTTGGGATTTATTACAACAGGAGGAAATGGAAAAACAAAAATCTAAATCCGCGACGCTTGAAGATCGTGTTGATGAACTTGAGAAAGGATTGGATAGCACAAGAGCCTTACTTAAAAAAACATTGGCGGCATTGGAAACTCATTTATCAAAGGACATTGATGGTGATGGAAAAATGGGCTAACCAATGATTAATTTCTTTAGAAAAATTCGAAAAAAAATGGCTGATGATAACAGACCATTAAAATATTTAAGATATGCCATAGGAGAAATCCTATTGGTCGTGATTGGTATTTTACTCGCCCTTCAAATCAATACCTGGAACCAAGAGAGACTGGCTGGAATCGAGGAAAAAAATATTATGGAAAATCTACATAGAGAATTTGTTCAGAATAGGTCAATTTTAATAAATTGTATAGAGAAAAATAAATTGACTCAAGAGTATGGTTTTACTGTCATGAATAACATTGGATTGCCTAAAGACAGGTTGTTAATTCAAAATATGGATAGCATTGTTTTTAATCTTTTTGAACATATGATGTACTTTCCTTCTGAACATTCTTTGAAAGGTCTCATTCAGTCCGGTAAATTACAATTAATATCGAATAACAAATTAAAAGAACTTTTACATAATTGGTCGAGAACATTTGCCATAATTAATGAAAAATTTACCGATGTTGATGACAAAGTAGATCACTACATTGTTCCTTACCTGACAACCCGATATCCATTAAAAGATATGGATGCTTTTGGACCATTAAATTGGAAACAAAAGTCTGTTTTAAAAATAGATAAATATCAAATATTTTACGACATTGCCTTTGAAAACTTAATTGATGACCTGATGTATAAAAAGAATGAATTTCTTGAAAAATTGGAGCTACAACTTAAAATCATTGATCAAATTTTAATCGAAACCAAAATTGAAGAATAATTATGGAAGGATTGGATATC
>JAUXGV010000070.1 GCA_030621915.1 Flavobacteriaceae bacterium | reverse complement strand
AAACAACCTGCCAAATTCATAGGTTGATTGGCAACAATTCCTACACTACGACCAGCGATTCTGGAAAAACCAACAATAATGTTTTCGGCAAAATCCTTATGAATTTCAAAGAAGGAATCTTCATCGATAATTCCATGAATAATTGTATGCATATCATAGGGTTGATTTGCATTTTCAGGGATGATCTCTTCAAGAATCAACCTGATTTCGTCCTGTAATTGATAAGGAATTTTTTTAGTTGTCTCCCGATTGTTTTGCGGAATATAACTCAACAGGCTTTTTAAATCCTCTAAGCACTGTACATCATTAGCTGATGTAATATGTGTTACACCTGATTTTGTAGCATGGGTACTAGCTCCCCCTAACTCTTCAGCGGTCACCTCCTCATTGGTAACAGTTTTTACAACATTGGGTCCGGTAACAAACATATAACTTGTGTTCTCTACCATGATCGTAAAATCTGTCATTGCCGGTGAATAAACGGCTCCGCCGGCACAAGGCCCCATTATGGCAGAAAGTTGAGGAATGACTCCGGATGCCTGTACGTTTCTATGAAAAATATCTGCATAACCTCCTAGTGATCTCACTCCTTCCTGAATTCTGGCACCTCCTGAATCATTTAATCCAATTAAGGGAGCACCCACTTTGATGGCATGATCCATTATTTTACATATTTTTTCCGCATTGGTTTCAGACAAAGCACCTCCAAAAACAGTAAAATCTTGGGCAAAAATATAAATCAATCTACTATTGATAGTTCCATAACCGGTTATCACGCCATCACCAAAAAACATTTGTTTTTGCATATCAAAATCAGTAGTACGGTGTGTTACCAAACCACCCATTTCTTCAAAAGAACCTTCATCCAACAAATATTCTATTCGCTCTCTGGCTGTTAGCTTTTTTTTGGCATGTTGTTTATTTATTCTTTCTTCGCCTCCACCCAAATGAGACAAAGCAATTCGGTTATTGAGTTTTTCGATTTTTGGATCCATAATTTCTTTTTTTAATTTTGTTATCCCTTTGAATTGTTAAACAACTAATTGGTTGGGATTCTTAATTTTTTTTGATCCTCCAAATAAATTTTTAACCCTAAGAGTGCCACTATTCTAGCTTCTTCTTTTATTTCCTTTTTCAATTTTTCAGCTGAATAATAATCATTGACGAAATGGGTGTCAAAATTACCCGACCTAAATGATTCATGTTCACAAACAAATTTCCCAAAGGGAAGTGTTGTCTCCACTCCTACAATTTTATAATTATTAATTGCCTCAATCATCAATTCAATGGCTTCCATACGTGTAGAACCATAAGTAATTAATTTTGAAAGCATGGGATCATAATAAATGGGAATTTCCATGCCTTCCCTAAATCCATTATCAACACGTATATTTTTACCTTCAGGGATTCTATAGGTTTCCAAAACACCAATATTAGGTGTAAAATTATTTAACGAATCCTCAGCGTATACTCTTAATTCAACGGCATGACCTTTGATATTTAATTCGTCCTGGTTAAAGGATAATTTTTCTCCTTTTGCAATTTTTATTTGTTCTTGTACCAAATCTACCCCGGTTATAAATTCTGTTACGGGATGCTCTACCTGGAGTCGTGTATTCATTTCAAGAAAATAAAAATTTAAATCCTGATCCAGTAAAAACTCAACAGTTCCTGCACCCAAGTAATCACACGACTTGGCTACTTTTACCGCAGCGTCACCCATTTTTTTTCTTAAACTCGGAGTTAAAATTGAAGATGGTGCTTCTTCAATAACTTTTTGATGCCTTCGTTGGATACTACATTCTCTTTCGAAAAGATGGACCACATTACCATGACTATCGGCCAAAACCTGAATTTCTATATGTCGAGGTGAACTAATATATTTTTCAATAAACACAGATCCATCTCCAAAGGCAGAAGTTGCTTCGCTAATAGCTCTTTCCATTTGTGAGGGTAATTCTTCTAAATTGTTGACAATACGCATTCCTTTACCCCCACCTCCAGCAGCAGCCTTTATCAGAATTGGAAAACCAATTTCTTCGGCAACACAAATGGCTTTTTCAATATTATCAATCGCCGAATCAACGCCCGGAACCATTGGAATATCAAAATCTTTAACTGCATCCTTCGCAGCTAATTTATCTCCCATAGTTCGAATAGAATCTGATTTTGGACCAATAAAAATAAGATCATTCTTTTCTACCTCTTCTGCAAAATTAGCATTTTCACTTAAAAAACCATATCCCGGATGTATCGCATCCACATCCATTTTTTTGGCTTCATCAATAATTTTACTTCCCAATAAATACGATTTATTCGAAGCATTTTCCCCAATTCGAATGGCTTCATCTGCAAACTGAACATGAGGAGCATTTCTATCTATATCAGAATAAATTGCCACAGTTTTAATACCCATTTTTCTTGCCGATTTTATAATACGAATAGCAATTTCACCTCTATTGGCGACTAGTATTTTTTTCATTGTAAATTTATTTGGAATTTATTCTAATTCGATTAGTAATTTACCTTTTTCAACAGCATCGCCAACTTTAATAAAAAGAGACTTTATCACAGTATCTTTAGGACTCACAATTGCATTTTCCATTTTCATGGCTTCTAAAATAAATAAAGAATCTCCCTCTTTCACAGAATCCCCTTCTTTTGCCTTTATATCGATAATGATACCAGGCATTGGAGCGAAAATAGAATTTAAAGTTTTGGAGGATGACTTAGAATAGCCCATTTTATCAATCAGTAAATCCAGGTCATCAGAAATTTCTAATTGAAAAATATTTGAATCTAATGAAATTGTATATTTCTTATCATTGAAATTATCATGAATCAATTTTACCTTATAAGACTTATTGTTATGTAAAATATGAAAGTTACCGGTTGCTTCAGAAACCACATTTAAATTTTTAACATCTTGCTGATTAAAATTAAAATTTAGCTCACTATTTACACTTACTTTGAAGTTATTACCCACATTAATAATTTTTAAAATATCAGATAAAGTTAATCAATAAAATATTAAATGTACTCTAGCAAATCACTAATAAATTTTTTACCTTTAACTCATTGTTTCGTCAAAAAATAATAATTCAGTTCTCTCCTTACAAGGGTACGAAAAAAAAGGAAGAAAGGATCAATGACAATAAGGATCGTACGTTTTGCATTTCAGGAGAAGATTATAAAGATTCATCTATGTTGAATATTACAAAAAAATCCAAACCTCTTAACCAAGTTGTAAAAGAATTAACTAAAAAATTTAAATTAATAATACGATGAATAAAAAACTTTTTTTGTTACTTTTTCTAGCTGGATTTTGTAGTTATAACTTCTGTGCGCAAGAAAATATCTCTGCCTTAGAAATTATTCAAAAAGCTGATGAAAAAGTACGGGGAAAAACCAATACTTCAGTAATGATAATGGAAATCATTCGGCCGACATGGAAAAGATCTGTATCCATGAAAAGTTGGGGAAGAGGAATGGATTTTTCCATGACCTATATTACCGCTCCTGCAAAAGACAAAGGTCAGGTTTCCATGAAACGAAAAACAGAAATGTGGAATTGGATGCCTTCTATTGGAAGAATGATTAAAATACCCGCCTCCATGATGTCACAAGGATGGATGGGGTCTGATTATACTAACGATGATATTTTAAAGGAAAGCTCTATAGTGGTTGACTATAAACATAAAATTATAAGTGATGAAAATATTGATGGGCATGATACCTACAAAATTGAATTGATCCCAAAAGAAGAGGCTGCCGTTATTTGGGGTAAGGTTTACAAATGGATTACCAAAGATGAATTTATTCAAATAAAGTCGGAATATTATGACGAAGACAATGATATGGTAAAAAGTGATTTTAGTTACGATTTTAAAACCATGGATGGCAGAATAATTCCAACAAGAATCGAAATTATTCCTGCAAATGAAAAAGGTAAAAAAACTGTTATAAAAATTGTAGAATCAAAGTTTGATATTGAATTGCCTGAGTCATTTTTCTCACAGCAGCAAATGAAGCGAATTAGATAGTCATGAAGACAATTTTAAAATTAGCATGGAGAAATATTTGGCGTAATAAAAGGCGGACTTTGATCACAGTAGCCTCTATTATGTTTGCCTTATTTTTTGCGATAATTATGCGTGGATTTCAAAAAGGCTCCTATGCTAAAATGAAAGAAAATGCTATTGAGTCATATTCAGGATACTTGCAAATTCACAAGAAAGGCTATTGGGATGATAAAAATATCGACAATATTTTTTCATTGGACTCTGAAACTATTATACAACTTGAAACTGATCCAAGAGTAAAGCAGATTATCCCTAGATTAGAATCCTTTGCCTTAGCTTCTTCTGGAGAATCAACCAAAGGAGTTGTTGTTATGGGAATTAGTCCTGAGAAAGAAGATCAAATGACAAAGATCAAATCTTATCTTACGGAAGGTGAATTTATTGCCAAAAATGATAAGGAAATATTAGTCGCTCAAGAATTAGCTCAATTTTTAAATATTAAAATCAAGGATACCCTAGTATTGTTCTCAACAGGGCATCATGGTTCGACGGCAGCTGGATTGTTCGAAGTTAAAGGGATATTAAAGCTCCCAACTCCTGAAATGAATCGAGGAACCGTTTACTTGCCCATTCAAGAAGCACAAGCCTTTTTTTCCACAGACAACCAATTCACAGCCTTGGTTTTTGACATTTATGAAATTGATGATGCAAGGGCTATTCAGAAAATGGCTGAAAATGCATTAGATCTTGAGAATTATGAAGTATTGGGCTGGGAAGTAATGAATAAGGAATTGTTACAAATGATTGAATCGGACAATGCCGGCGGTATCATTATGGTTGCCATTTTATATATGGTCATTGCTTTTGGAATTTTTGGAACCGTTTTAATGATGACAAATGAAAGAATTAGGGAATTTTCCGTTATGGTTTCGGTTGGTATGCAAAAAAACAAGTTGGCTTTTATTGTTGTAATTGAATTACTATTCCTTACTGTCTTAGCTGTTATTGCCGGAATAATAATCAGCCTGCCGGTTATGATTTATTTTGTGTACAACCCTATAAGGTTTACAGGCGAAGCTCTAGATGCAATGAAAGATTTTAATTTTGAACCCATAATGCCTATGAGTATGGAGCCGGAAATTTTTATGTTTCAAGCAATTTCAATAGCCATGATTAGCTTGATAGCTATGTCCTATCCAACAATAAAAATTATGACATTAAATGTTGTTAACGGTTTAAGGTCTTAAGATATGATGTTAATAAAAATAGCGTGGAGAAATGTTTGGAGAAGTAAGTTAAGAAGTTCTGTTGTAATTTTTGCAATTACCTCAGGCTTACTTGGAGGTCTTTTTGCTTCGGCATGGATGAATGGTATGGCGATTCAAAGAGTAAATGACACCTTTACAATTGAAACCTCACATATTCAAATTCACCATCCTGATTTTGCCAATAATTTCGATGTTAAAAAAACCATAACCGACACAAAGAACAAGCTTCAAGAAATTTCCAAAACAGAAGGAGTCAAAGCGGTTACCAGTAGAATTAAAAGTAGCGGAATGGCCGCTACAGCTAATAAAAACATGGGTATTACCATCGTTGGTGTGAACCCGTTGAGTGAAATTGAGGTTTTTGCATTATATAAAAAAATTGACAGTTTAAATGGTGATTTTTTCGATTCAGAAAAAAAGAACAGTATTGTCATATCAAATTCTTTAGCAAAAGAACTGAAAGTTAGATTGAAATCAAAAATTGTTTTAACTTTTCAGGATTATAATGGAGAAATTACAGGAGCTGCTTTTAAAGTAACTGGAATTTTTAAAACCAGTAATACTACCTGGGATAAAATGCATGTTTTTGTCAAAGACAAAGATTTGAGAAGGGTGATGGAAATTCCAATGGATCAATCCCACGAAATTGATATTTTATTGGATGATTATTCTCAAGCTGTTATTATTTCTGAGCAATTTCATAAGAAATTTCCAGAGGTATTGACTGAAGATTGGGCCGAAATTCAACCCTATATCAATTTTATTACCAATTATATGGATATTATGATGGGTATATTTATGATTATAATTCTTGCTGCCTTAGGTTTTGGAATTGTAAATACGATGTTGATGGTTATTTTAGAACGTACAAGAGAAATAGGAATGTTAATGGCTATTGGAATGACCAAAAGAAGAGTGTTTACCATGATTCTGTTAGAGACCATTTTCTTAGCCCTGGTTGGTGCCATTCTGGGAGAGGCAATTAGTATCCTAATTATCAATTATTATGGTAGTAGCGGAATTGATCTTTCCTCAATGGCAGAAGGACTAGAAGCTGTAGGATATAGCCCCATAACATACCCCTATTTAGAACCATACCGATATATTCAAATTACAATTTTGGTATTTATAACAGGTCTTTTGGCGTCAATTTATCCAGCCGTAAAAGCCTTAAAGTTAGATCCTGCTAGCGCTATCAGAACCATATAATAATAAACATTATGAGTGTAATAAAAATAAATAAACTTACCAAGACCTATACCGAAACCGAGGTACCGGTACATGCAGTGAATGGAATAAGTTTAGATTTTAAACAAGGGGAGTTTACAGCTATTGTTGGACCCTCAGGCTGTGGAAAAACAACCTTGATGAACATGATTGGAGGATTGGACAAGCCTACTTCTGGCACGGTTGAAGTGAATGGTATTGAAATGGATAAGCTCTCTTCAAATCAACTGATTAATTTCAGACTGAATAATATTGGATTTGTTTTTCAGGCATATAATCTTATTCCAGTTTTAACAGCAAAAGAAAATGTTGAGTTCATCATGCAATTGCAAAATAGAAATAAAAAAGAAATGGATGAACGTACAATTTCTCTATTAGAATCTGTAGGGCTTGGCGATCGATTAAATAGTCGCCCCAACCAGTTATCCGGTGGACAACAACAACGTGTCGCGGTTGCCAGAGCCTTGGCATCAAAACCCAAATTTGTTTTAGCAGATGAACCAACTGCAAATTTAGATTCACATGCTACAGCTCAATTACTGGATATCATGGAGAAACTTAATAAGGAAGAAAACATCACATTTATTTTTTCAACACATGATCAGAGAGTTGTTGATAAAGCACACAGGATTATTACATTATTGGATGGAGAAGTTTTGACTGATGAAACGAAAATTAAAACCTGAGAATTCGTTTTTTGAGCTAACCTAATGGTAGGTAGGATGTGTTGTCACCTAATCAACTAAAAATTAAATGAATCTACAATTTCATATTAAAAATAGATGTTCAAAAAAATTACCCTAGTTTTAATATTAAACATGATGTCCTTTATGATTTTTTCTCAGGATAACTGGATGTTAAAGGGTTATGTCAAAGGTATGACCTCTATGCAAACTGCGGGTACAGATGGCACTATAATTATTGAAAATTCCATCTATAATAGATTTGACTCAAATTGGTATATCAATGACAATTTCACATTTACCATGGGCTTACGCAATCGAATTGTAGCCGGAAACAATGTAACATTGATCCCTAATTATGACGAATATGTTGGTAGAGATACGGGGTTTTTAGATCTAACCTGGGTATTGGCGAATCAAACTTCCTGGATTGGAGTTTCTCAATTTGACAGATTGATGATAGATTTTACGGTTGATAATCTACAAATAACTGTTGGACGCCAAAGAATAAATTGGGGTCAAACCTTTGTATGGAACCCTAATGATCTTTTTAACACCTATTCTTATTTTGACTTTGACTATGAGGAAAAACCCGGAAGTGATGCTGTAAGAATACAATATTATATAGGTGAATCCAGTAAGGTTGAATTGTCTACAGCATTAAATAGTGATGACAAAATTACTTCTGTAGCTTTGTTCAGGTTTAATACAAGGGGGTTCGATATTCAATTCTTAGGAGGAATCTATACAGAGGATTATTATGTAGCTGGAGGCGGATGGTCGGGTAGTATTGCAGGTGGAGGGTTTAGCGGTGAAATGACTTATTTTCATCCAATGAATGAGGTAGATAGCAAAGAGAGCACTCTTACTTTTACACTTCATTATGATTACACATTTAGCAATTCATTGAATCTTCAATTTGAATCTTTATACAATGGTTTTGGAGCCGATGACTTAACAACGGGTTTGGGAGAAGTTCTTTTTATGGATTCCAGTCCTACAAATTTATTTCCAACAAAAGTAGCCCTATTTGGAAGTGGTGCTTATGAATTGACTCCACTTACTAGAATTACATTGGCAGGAATGTATGGACCTGAAGGCAATTTTTTATATGTTGGACCAACTATCACTTATTCAATGTCAAATACTATAGAATTGGCAGGAATTGGCCAATATTTTACCATGGATAGTGCTGATCCGACAGTTGCCGACAGTGGAAGTGCTCTTTTTGTAAGATTAAAATGGAGTTTCTAATTTACCTACCCCAGTAACTACCAACAGTAAGGTTCCATGCCCAAATTTCTGGACCACGTGACACGTCAATTCCAGCTTGTAACCCATATTGTTTGGCTAATAAATATCTAAACCCTCCTCCACCGGCTACTTTGATATTTTTACCAAGTTCACTAAAATCCTCCATGGCATCACCTGCACCAACAAAACCTAACAAACTCCATTTTCTAAATAAATTCCATCGCCATTCGGTTTCTACGGTAGCAACAGCCTCATTTTGGTAGCGCATAGCGGGAATTCCTCTTAATGAAATAAACGGTAGCGCAAAAAATGGAACATCACCAATTTTTGTTGCAACATCCAATCTAAAGCCTGAATATAGTTTATTCTTTAAAACAGGTTGGTAGAAATAAGATCTTGAGTTTAGATTCCAATAACCGTCATCACCACCAAAAAATGTGTCAAACCTACCCGCTTGCAATAAAGAATAGAAACCCTTTGTTGGCGTTAGAGAGTTGTTTCTACTATCCCAAAGAAAGACAGCGTTCATTCCTCCAATATTTGTTTCTTTCGATATTTCTTCAAGTCCCGGAATATTTAAACCAGTTTTAAATGTCACTGTATTGGTGAAATACATATAATTCAACCCAGCAAAAAAAGGTGTGTTTTTGTTTATTCTGTATAAGAGTTCCTGAAAAAACATCAAGCCTTTCATATTAAACTCATATTTACCTTCATTAATAAAATTGGGTCTACCATAATAGGTTAGGTTAACAGATGTATAGCCCAATGCACCTAAATATCGAATTCTATCTTTTAAATATGAGCCTTGATGACCTAGAAATGTGAACCATGTATCGTTACTTGTATAGCCTCCTCCACCAAAACTGATTGTTGGTGATAAGCCTTTGTTTTCTTTATTTTCTCCTCTATCCTTATGAAAATATGCCAATACCAAACCGCCTCCAAAACCCACAGCAGGTTCTGTAATAATAATCGGAACCGGCAAAAATCCGGTGGTTGAATTTAAAAATTCACTTACATCTATGCTTCCATCAACTGAATCCCTTACCATATCTTTAAAAGATTGTGATTCAATATGATTGGTTAAAAACAAGAAAATTACTAGCAACAAATATGAAAAACCATGACACTTCTTTAGACGATACTTTTTCATCTCAAATAGCAAATTTAATTTAACAAAAATACAATTTTAATTAATTTAACAATAATTGAATTATATAATTATAGTACCAAAAATTGATTGAAGTCAATCATAATGAATTCAAAATCACACAATCTATTTCAATGAGTCGAATTATATTTGTTTACTATCTCTTTTAATGCATTATAAAATATACTGTTAAAAAACTCCCTAGGAACTAAGAGAGTCAATGAATCAATCTGGCTTATTGTTGAATCAAAGAAAATCCACCTTTCCAGTGTCAACACTATAAATTGCTCCAACAATACTAATTTCATTATTATTTTCCATTTCAGTCAAAATGGGACTTTCATTTCGAATTCTTTCTATAGATTTTTGAACATTTAAAATGGCCACTTTCTCAATATCTTCCTGATTCATTTCACCACCAGTTTCAATTTCAGCGACCGCTGGTTGAATCTTATCTAACAACGCAGTAATATTACCTAATTCCACATGTTTACAAGCCGAAGTAACAGCTCCGCATTTGGTGTGACCCATAACTACAATTATTTTTGAACCAGCTACTTTACATGAATATTCCATGGATCCAAGTACGTCTTCATTCACTACATTTCCGGCAACACGAACGCTAAATACATCCCCTATTCCTTGGTCCAAAACCAATTCCACAGGAACCCTCGAATCAATACAGCTTAAAACTACCGCAAAAGGAAACTGCCCTGTACTTGTTTGGCTGACCTGAGCATTTAAATCTCTATTAATTCTATTATTTTTAACAAATCTTCCATTCCCTGCTTTTAACAATTCTAAAGCCTTTGAATGATTGATGCTATCTTGAATTTCTTTTGTTAATGTTTTCATATTATTTAATATTAGGGGTTAATTAATTTTTGCCATTTGCCAATGAAAAATGTTGAATGGGCTCCTGTTGTTTATCTTTATATAGATCAACCAAAGTTACTTGAATTCCTCTAGAGATAGCATTGATCTTAAAATCTTCTATAATTTCAAACACATCAAAATGAATAAAGTGTGTATTTGATGCATCAATTGTAACCGATTTTCCATCGGGTATTTGTTCCAGTGATTTCTGAATAGATGCTTTGTTTAAAAAAGTTACATCTTCAGAAAGCACAATAACAATTTCTTCTTTACCTTCAAGGTTTTCTTCTCTCATTTTATAAGGAATCTTGTAATTGTTCCTTAATATAATAAATATTGCAACTACCATTCCCAGGGCAATCCCCGTTAGCAAATCAGTTAAAATAATCCCAACAATGGTTACCAAAAACGGTATAAATTGTCCCTTACGCTGACTATACATCATTTTAAATAATGAAGGTCTTGTCAATTTATAGCCTACCAATAGTAAGATGGCTGCTAAAGTACCTAAAGGAATGAAGTTCAATAATTTTGGAATTAAAATAACACTTCCCAATAAAAGGAAACCGTGAATAATGGTTGAAGCCTTTGACTTTCCACCGGCCTGTTGATTGGCCGAACTTCTTACTATAACCTGAGTAATGGGCAAACCACCAATAAAACCCGCAACAATATTACCAATTCCTTGAGCTTTCAATTCCCTATTGGTGGGAGTAACTCTTTTTTGTGGATCCAATTTATCCGCTGCTTCCACACTCAATAATGTTTCAATACTAGCAACAACTGCAATTACAATTGCCGTAATATAAACTTGAGGATTTGTTAGTGCGTTAAAATCAGGCCTGGTAAAATTAGATAAAAATTCTTCAGCCGAACTCGCAACTGGAAGAGAGACCAAATGATCCGAACTAATTGCCAAATCATCGAATCCAGCAAAAAACTTATTTAACATAATTCCTGACGCCACAACAAGTAAAGGGCCCGGAATTAAAGCCAAATATTTTTGGTTTTTAATTAATTTAGAATCCCATAAGATTAAAATAAATAAGGAAATAACAGTAATTACAACTACTCCTGGATGAACATATTGTAACATGTTAATCAACTCACTAAATGTGTTTTCACCGTCAATCTGTTGAAAGCTTTGATCACCTTCCGGATCCTTATCGTATCCCAAAGCATGAGGTATCTGTTTCAAAATAATCAAAATTCCTATTCCTGCAAGCATGCCATGAATTACTGAAGATGGAAAATAGTAAGCAATAATACCGGCTTTGACATAACCCATGATCAATTGAATAATTCCTGCAATAATTACAGCCACAAGAAAAACTTCAAATCCACCCAGGTCTGTAATAGCATTTAATACAATTACTGCCAATCCTGCGGCAGGACCACTAACTCCAAGTGCAGACCCACTAAACGAACCGACTACAATTCCGCCAATAATACCACCTATGATACCTGAGAATAAGGGTGCACCAGAGGCCAATGCAATACCTAAACAAAGTGGCATTGCAACTAAAAAAACTACAATACTCGAAGGAATATCATATTTTAAATTTGCTAAAAAGTTAAATTTCTTATTTGAATTCATTTTTATTTTATCTTAATTGTTTATTTATTATGTTGGTTCTACTGTTATTTTATTGGAATATTTATTTTTATGTTCTTATGCGTGAATGGCATTTCATTTTTTTATTCATCCATTTTTTATTTGTTATGGAATTCATGATATACTCCGCAATTCTTGATAAAAAAACGAAACAAAAAAATCAAGCCTGCCTGCCGGCAAAGGCAGGGCTTACAACAATTTAATAACCTAAATTTTTCAAAAACTAAGTGCAGCCGAGTGATTTTCGAGCAAGCTCTCAACCCTGCCTTTGCCGGCAGGCAGGTTCTCGGTTTTACTAAGTTTTTATTTTATTCAGAACATCAAATTTTTGAAGGCCATAACCAATACCAATAATGTCTCATATGTTTCGCGTTAATTTCATGATAGTACCGTAAAGCTTTTTAATTTCATATTTTAATTGCATTAAAAACCAATAGTCTATAAAAGTTTTCGATATTATCTTTCTTTTGATCAATATCAGTTAAGGCCGGAATATGTTGAGCAAAATATCTTTGTTGATGCACTCCTTCTATCACAGTTGAAATCAACATATGTGGATACTCAAATTTTGGACTCATCTCTAAAACCATTTCACTAATACGCTGAACTACTTGCTTATATGCTTCAAAATATCCTTTCTCATTTTCAGAATCCACATCAATGGTATGATATGCTTTTGACGATTCAGTTATAATAATTTCACCTAATTTTATTTCATTGATATGTAGAAATAATCGATCTTCAATTATAGTTTGAGTCAAAATATTTAATGCTTCTTCAAGCTTTCTTTTTTTATCATCAACATTGATAGTAGCAAAAACAATTTTATATTCTATCCAACTCCAATACCAACTTGTTAAATAAATTAGAAAGGTATGTTTACTTTCAAAATATCTATAAATAGAACTTTCATTCGACCCTATTTTCGTCCCTAATTTTTTAAAAGTAAAGGCTTCAAAACCAAGTTCACTAATCAAATCAATTCCTTTTGCTACTATTTTTTTACCCAATTCAGATGTGTCCGGATCTTTTAAATATAATTCAGAATTCATTTGAATATTAACCTGAAGGTTTTGCATTTCAATTTAATTTTTTTGCAAATATAATAGTATTACTATCATATTTGCATATTTTCATGTTATTTTTTCAAATGAAATAAAAAATACACAATCTTTTTCTGTTTTGAATTTGGACGAATATTGCCGGGAAAGAAAATGTTCAAGTTGATTGACTCAAGAAATTTAGTCATTAAATAATCTTACTTGTTTGATATATAAATCTCTATTTGGGCCATCTAATTTAAACTCTAAATCCAAACCAAAGTTTAAATGTTTTTGGATATTGAAGTAATTCTATTAAAATATTTTTGTTTCCATAATTGTTAAATTTAATCTCTTTTTTTAACTTAACAAGTGGTCTATTTTTTGGGGAGTATTACAGTACGTATAGTATTTTGAATTTATAAAATATAATTTTTTGAACTTTAAATCATAAACCAATTTAATAGCCGTGGTTTGACCATATTTATTTGTTAAGGGCAAACCACTTAGGTTTTCAAAATCTGATTTATTATAAAGGTGATTTGTGGCTTTTTGAGATTTAACCTCGTTAGATAAGACTACAAATAAAATAATAATAAATCCAATTCTCACAATTTATAAATTTAATTTCGTCCCCCATCACGATTTGGTTGGCGTTGGTTCGGCCAGGTTTTACGCTCTCCCGTTTTAGAATCTATAGGCATAATAATTCTTTCGGTTGAGGCTCTATTTTCGTCTTCAGATGCCATA
>JAUXGV010000124.1 GCA_030621915.1 Flavobacteriaceae bacterium | reverse complement strand
TCAGCCATCAGTCATCAGTCACCAGTCACCAGTCATCAGTCATCAGCCATCAGTCATCAGTCACCAGTCACCAGTCATCAGTCATCAGTCATCAGTCATCAGTCATCAATCATCAGTCATCAGTCACCCGTCTTCCTTCTCCCTCCTTTCCACTCATAAATAAAGAATTAGACGTCAAATTAACTACATAACCTTTTTTTTGGCGTATTTTTGCAAAATGGAAACTAATTACCAGCTTACTGATTGGTTACCAACCACTAATAGAGAAATAAAAATTAGAGGTTGGCAGGAACTGGATGTCATTATAATTAGTGGTGATGCCTATGTGGATCATGCTGCTTTCGGTCCTGCTGTATTGGGAAGAATTTTGGAAAGTTTTGGATTAAAAGTTGCCATCGTACCTCAACCCAGTGTTCATGATAATTTACAAGATTTCACTAAATTAGGGAAACCTAATTTATTTTTTGCCGTTACGGCAGGAGCTATGGATTCTATGGTTAGTAACTATACAGCCAATAAGCGAAGTAGAGATAAAGACGCCTATACGCCCAATGGAGATAAAGGTTTTCGACCCGATTATGCTGCCACAGTATATTCTAAAATACTGAAAGAAAAGTTCCCGGATGTTCCGGTAGTCATTGGTGGAATAGAAGCCTCTTTAAGAAGGGTTACACATTATGATTATTGGAGTGATGCATTGAAACCTAATATATTAACAGATTCTAATGCTGATTTGTTGATTTATGGAATGGGGGAACAGCCTTTACGCGAACTAGTAGAATTGCTACAAAAGGGAATTCCTTTTAATGCGCTAAATACCATTAAACAGACTGCTTTTTTGTTGGATAAAGATAAAACCGTACCCATCAATAAAAATTGGGAAGATGTTAGAATAAGCTCTCACGAAGCATGTTTAAAGGATAAAAAAACATTTGCGGCCAACTTTAAAGTTATAGAACAAGAATCGAATAAAATTCAGGGCAGGAGAATATTGCAGGATGTTAAAAATAAAACCCTGGTTATCAATCCAGTTTACCCTACAATGACTGAGTTTGAAATTGATTCGTCCTATGACTTGCCCTACACCCGATTACCCCACCCAAAATATGAAAAAAGAGGGCCTATACCGGCCTATGAAATGATTAAATTCTCTATCAATATTCATAGAGGTTGTTTTGGTGGATGTAGTTTTTGTACAATTTCTGCCCATCAAGGAAAATTTATAGCCAGTAGATCTAAAGAATCTATTTTAAAAGAAGTTGACAAGGTGGCTAATATGGCTGATTTTAAGGGGTATTTGTCAGATATTGGAGGTCCTTCTGCCAATATGTACCAAATGAAAGGAAAAATTCAAAGTATTTGTGACAAATGTATAGCGCCCTCCTGTATTTCACCCGTAATTTGCCATAATTTGGATACTTCGCATAAGCCATTAACAGATATTTATAAAGCTGTGGATCAGCATCCAAAAGTAAAAAAGTCATTTATTGGAAGTGGTATACGCTATGATATGTTGGTTCCAGAGTTCAATAAAACTGCTGATGCTACAGAATTGGACGAGTATACCGAAGAGGTAATTACCAACCATGTTTCCGGAAGATTAAAAGTGGCTCCTGAACATACTTCTGATGCGGTTCTTAAATTAATGAGGAAACCATCATTTAAATATTTTCATAAATTCAAAAAGAATTTTGATAGAATAAATTTAAAAAAGAATTTAAAATTACAGCTAATTCCTTATTTCATATCAAATCATCCGGCTTGTGAAGTGGAAGATATGGCCAATTTAGCCGCTGAAACCAAGGATATGGGTTTTCAATTGGAACAAGTTCAGGGGTTTACACCAACGCCTATGACCGTGGCAACTGTAATTTATTATAGTGGTTATCACCCTTATACGCTAAAAAAGACTTATACACCCAAGTCAAAAAAAGATAAGGAAGAGCAACATCGATTTTTCTTCTGGTATAAAAAAGAAAATCAAGCATGGATAAAAAATACACTTCAAAATTTAAATCGGAATGACCTGATAAATAAATTGCTTCCTTCTTTTGGAAAATCTAAAAATGGATATGATAAAAAAATGGGTTATAACCCATCAAAGAAGGGTAGAAAATCAAATGAATTTGTAAGTGTTCTACACAAATCCAAAAGCAATTATAAAAAACGAAAAAACCGTTAATTTAATTGATCAAAAATATATTGATTGATATATTTGCCAACAATTAGATTGAAAAAAATATTAAACATGAAAAAAATTCTCTTCATATTTTTATTGATTACGACAATGTCGTTTTCACAGGAAATGGTTCAGGTAGATCTGAGCAATCCAAATGCCACCATTTATACACACTTATATTTTTTACAATCAGATAGTTTTGAGCCCTCTAAAGCTGCAAAAACAATTTATGGATTGCCCAATGATAAGGCAATTTCAAAGGCCTTAAAGATCAAAGAGGTTTTTGACGGAAAAGGATTGTTTGTGAAATTTGAAGATATTTCAAAGGATGCCAATTATGTTGACACCCTTGATACAGCCGTAAATGAATTGAAAAAGAGTTTTCATCGTTTTGCACCTTTCCCCAATAAAATGCCGCAAATTTATGTTGAAAAAATAGGTAATAACTGGTACTATTCAAAGGAGACAGTTGAGAACATAGAAGAAATTTATCAGGAAACCTTCCCATGGCAGTTCACCTGGATACAAAATAAATTTCCAGAATTTTTTCAAACTATAGTATACGGTATTAAAATTTGGCAACCAATCGGTGCATTGATATTGATATTATTAGGAGTTATTTTGTATTTTATTCTTGACCCAATCCTATTTTTCATTTTAAGGAAGATTCAAAGGATATTTTATAAAGATATATTTGAAAATCTTTTTGATTTACTACATGAATTGGCCCGCCCCATTGGTTTTATAATAATTATTAATGTTTTGGAAAGACTTCTTCCATCCTTACAATTATTGAGGCTTAACAATTTCTTATTTTTAGGCTTAAGTGTAGCCGAAACTATCTTTTGGATGTTTGTGTTTTTGAAATTGTCCAATTTATTACTGTCAATTTATGCTAATTACAGCCTAAAAACAGAAACAAAATTAGATGAACAATTGACGCCTATATTGTCCAAACTAATAAAGGTTGTGATTATCCTAATTGGTTTTTTACATATTCTAACCGTATTTGGTGTAAATGCAACAGCAGTAATTGCAGGTGCCTCAATAGGAGGTATAGCCATTGCCTTTGCTGCCCAGGATTCAGTGAAGAATCTGATAGGAACTATCATGATATTTTTGGATAAACCGTTCCAAATTGGAGATTGGATTAAAATTGGAACCAATGAAGGGTCTGTTGAAAGAGTAGGGCTTAGATCAACCCAATTACGGGCGGCCGACACCACAATTTTTCAAATTCCAAACAGTAAAATAACCGAGTCTGAAATTAACAATATGGGACTTAGATTGTTTAGAAGATATAGTACTCAATTGGGCATACGATATGATACGCCACCCGATTTAATTCAGGCTTTTGTTAATGGTATTAGAAAATTGATAGTAGAACACCCTGAAACAAGAAGTGAATCTTATAATGTTGAATTCACAGGTTTTGGTGATTCTGCTTTATTGATTTTAGTAAATGTTTATTTTAAAAAGTTGGATTGGGGATCAGAGCAATCTTCAAAGCATAGATTGCATATGGGTATTGTTAAATTGGCAAAGGCATTGAATGTTGAATTTGCATTCCCATCATCTACAATCATGATAGAACAGTTTCCAGATAAGAATACCATATCTATGAATTATAAGACGGATTCAAAATATGTTGACAGTAATATTCAATCTGTTATAGATGAATTTAATAAGATAGAACCTAAAAAAGATCCGAATGCTTCCTCAATTTCAGATGATTAATAGGGTGTTATTTTAGGGGTCATACCCTGATGGAATTGGGGTTAAGGAGGTGTGTATAATTCTTACAAATTAATTATATTTTTCAATGTAAGCATTGATTTCTGCCAATACATCTAAGTCTTCCCATTGATTCATCAAACTAAAATAATCAACGGGTAATTTGGGTTGCTGGTATTCTAATATTCCTTTTGAAAATGATCTTTGAAGAATGTCTTCCACAATAAAATCTAAAGCTTCAGATTCAGGATGATACTCCTTTTTTAAGGACAGCTTAAATAAGTTGGCGGTTGAATTATACCAAAATGCATTCCACCTGCTTCTATATTCTTTAATTAATTCAAACATAGTTTCCCCAGTTTGACGATGTATCAATTTGATCAATATTCTACCCTCAGTTTTTGTCAATTTTTTGAGCTGATCTGTAAACTCACCCTCCATGAATTTTTGAATCTTTTTGATATGCTTCTTTCGCTTTCTTTTTGATTTTATTCCAACCAAACCTTTATTGATTTCTGTAAGTTTATCTGATGCCAACTTTGCATAGGGATAAGCTTTTCTAACTTTTTTGGCATACCAATGGTAATACCTTCTTTCAGTATTAGATTTAAAATTTCTATTTTTAAATACAATGACCTCATCTAAAGTTAACATCAAACTGTCATTTTTTATAATCAACAAATCATCAATGATGGTGTCTTTGCTCATTTCCTGTGAAAATAGAGAAACAGAAGCTGTTAAGATATATATGATTATTAGATTTTTCATCAATTAATTGAGGTTTCAAAAACCAGTCCAAAAGTAAGAAATTGTAAACCTTATTTAATGTATTTTATCTTTAATATTATTACATTAGTCAAAAATAAAAATAATGGCAAAAAAGAGCATACTCAATAAAAAATCGATAACATTTTTAGAAAAATATTTAAATAATGCCTCTCCAACAGGTTATGAATCTGAAGGTCAAAAAATATGGATGGATTATTTAAAACCCTATGTAGATACATTTATAACAGACAATTATGGTACTGCCGTAGGGGTTATCAATCCTGAGGCTGAATTTAAAGTGGTTATTGAAGGACATGCTGATGAAATATCTTGGTATGTAAATTATATTACAGATAATGGCTTGATTTACGTAATCAGAAATGGAGGAAGTGACCATCAAATAGCACCTTCAAAACGAGTGAATATTCACACTAAAAAGGGTATTGTTCCTGGTATTTTTGGTTGGCCGGCAATTCATACAAGAATGAAAGGAAAAGAGGAACCCCCGAAACTTGATAATATATTTATTGATGTAGGTTGTAAAACTAAAGAAGAGGTTGAAAAATTGGGTGTTCATGTAGGCTGCGTAATTACTTATCCCGATGAATTTTTAATTTTAAATAAAAATAATTTTGTTTGTCGTGCCCTGGATAATAGAATGGGAGGTTTTATGATAGCAGAAGTTGCTCGAATATTAAAAGAGAATAAGAAAAAACTTCCATTTGGATTATATATCACCAATTCAGTCCAGGAAGAAATTGGTCTGCGAGGAGCTGAAATGATAACTCATACAATTCAACCGGATGTGGCCATTGTTACAGATGTTTGCCACGATACTACGACCCCCATGATTGATAAAAAAAAGGAGGGAGAAACAAAATGTGGAGACGGACCAGTCATTTCATATGCCCCGGCAATTCAGAATAATTTAAGGGAATTGATTATTGAGACTGCGGAAAATAATAAAATTCCATTTCAAAGATTGGCAGCTTCAAGGGCAACAGGAACAGATACCGACGCCTTCGCGTATTCCAATGGTGGTGTTCCAAGTGCTTTGATATCATTGGCACTAAGATACATGCATACTACTGTTGAAATGGTGGCTAAAGAAGATGTTGAAAATGTAATCAGGTTAATTTATGAATCCCTTTTGGTTATCGATCCAAAAAAAGGCTTTAGTTATTTTAAATAATGACTAGTTTCACGAAGTAAATTATAAAGATCAAATTCTATAGAATCAAATTATTCCTTTAAAGTTAAATATTATTCTAATCAATTCGTGTGATGGAAGAAGAAGAATTTATTGATGTTTTATCAGAAGATTTGAAAGTAATTAAAACCTCATTAAAATCAGAAGCGCATAAAAATGGATGGTTACATGGAAGTGTGCACATTTGGTTTTATACTATAAAAGGTGATATTTTAATTCAGAAAAGATCAAAAGATAAAATTGCCTTTCCCAATGTATGGGATGTTTCTGTTGCGGGCCATATATCTGCAGGAGAGACTGCTATGACTTCTGCATTAAGAGAAATTGAAGAGGAAATAGGGCTCAAAGTTTCGGAACTAGAATTGATAAAAATTGGAACTTTTAAAGAGAAATTTCAGCATGCTTCTGACTATATTGATAATGAAGTTCATCAATTATATTTGGCTATTTTAAAATCTGAGATTCAAAATTTAAAAATTCAAATAGAAGAGGTAAGTGAAATCAAATTAATTTCTATTGATGAATTTAAAAAAGAACGAAACAAAGCAAGTTTTGAACATTTATTTGCATCTCACAAGGAAGGTTACTATAGTTTTGTCATAAAAGAACTGGAAAAGAGAATGAATTTGTAAACAATAAACAGCATTAAATATGATATCAAAAAGATTATTAAGGTATTCTTAATAGGATTTATTGGTCACTTCAAGAAGTTTATTTGATCGACAGTATAGAGCATTTAATTATGGATGTATTGGGCTGGAAGATAAATGAGGTCTGTTAATGAGTTTGATGAATGAGCTAACAGTTTGGAATATAGATAAGATCAATTCCATTTTAGACTCAGGTAAAGCAACTACCTTAAACCCGTATTTTTTAAAACGGTAAACTAAAATTGTTATTTATGGTATTTCGGAAATTCAGTAAATAAAGTTTTACCATTTTTGATATTTTTCCAATGATCGGTTTTAAATTCAATACATACAACACCACATGTAGGAACATGATTGATGTTTTTATTGCCATAGGCATTCACAAAATCACTGATACCATGATCATGACTAAAAATAATAGCAGAATCAAACCCATTATCCAAAGCTTTAATGGTTTTGATCAAATAACCATCGCTGAAACTATACAAAGATTTACTTATTTTTATATTTGACAAGGGGTAATTAAAAGTATAACTAAAAATCATTGCCGTATGTAGGGCTCTGTTAGCACAACTTGATACAAATACTGACGGTTGTTCGATTTTTTTTTCTAAAACTGACGAAATTAAATAAGCATCATTAATACCCCTTTGTTTTAGAGGCCTGTCAATATCTTTAACACTTTCATATTCCCAGGAAGATTTTGCATGTCGGACTATATAAAGTGTTTTCATTGAATGGATAGGTTGATGGTTGATTTTATTTTCAAATATAAGTTAATTCTATTTACATCACAAAAAAATCAAAATATACCGTTTCCAATCTTCTATTGAGTGTTCTTTGCAATTAAGTTTTTATGATGATAAGCACAAAGAATATTATGAACTCATAAGTTCGCAAAGTACCACTGTATAATTTACATATTAAGGTTCTATCCGGTCAATTTCCCAATGATAATCATCCTGTAAACTGTATCTGATTCTATCGTGCAATCGGTCAGGTCTTCCTTGCCAAAATTCAATGGATGTTGGCTTTACAATAAACCCTCCCCAATGATCAGGTCTAGGAATCTCTTTATTTTCAAACTTTTTCTCATAGGATTTTAGTTTGTTTTTTAATTTTTCACGCGATTCGATTACTTCACTTTGATTGGACGCCCATGCACTTAATTTACTACCTTCAGGTCTTGTTTCAAAATAACCATCGGATAAATTTTCAGCAATTCTCTCCGCTTTTCCTTTAATGATTATTTGTCGTTCAAGAGAATACCAAAAAAAAGATAAGCATACATTCGGATTTTGAATGATGGCTTTTCCTTTTTCACTATTGTAATTAGTGTAAAAAATAAACCCTTCCCAGGTAAATCGTTTCAATAATACAATTCTACTTTTAGGATAATTATCTAAGCCAATGGTAGAAAGATTCATTGTGTTAGCTTCTTCAAGCTGATCATTTTCATCCGCTTTATGAAACCATTTTTGGAATAATTCCATTGGGTTTTCTGGAATATTATTTTTTAATAATTCCTCTTTTTTATATATTTTTCTGTAGTCGCTTAAATCTTTTTCCATGATTCAAAAATACTTATATTTAATATTAAAAGTGTAAATTTCGGTATTATAATTTACACTAAATGTTAATAAAGAGTACGTTTAGTTAGAATTTAAAGCGTATCAAATCCTATTAATATATGGATCATTATTGATCTCTATTTCCTATTTTAGCAAAAAATTAAGGAATGGATTTTTCTTCAAAATTATTAGAAAATGCGGTTAATGAAATGTCACAGTTGCCTGGAATTGGCAAACGTACAGCTTTGAGATTGGTTTTACATTTATTAAAACAACCCAAAGATCAAACCAAACATTTGGCAGAAGCATTGCAAAATTTCAGAGATGATATAAAATTATGTAAAAATTGTCATAATATTTCTGACGTGGAATTATGTGAAATATGTGCTAATCCAAAAAGGAATGAAGAGATTATTTGTGTTGTTGAAGACATTCGCGATGTAATGGCCATTGAAAACACAGCTCAATTTAGAGGGTTATACCATGTTTTAGGTGGAAAAATCTCTCCTATAGAAGGTGTTGGTCCGCATAATCTAACCATTCAAAGTCTTGTAGAAAAAGTAAAGGAAGGACAGGTGAAAGAATTAATTTTCGCCTTGAGTTCAACAATGGAAGGAGATACCACTAATTTTTACATGTATCGACAACTTCAAGATATTGATGTAAATTTGTCAACCATAGCTAGAGGAATTTCCGTAGGTGATGAATTAGAATATACAGATGAAGTTACTCTGGGTAGAAGTATCATCAATCGTGTTCCTCTGGCAGATAGCTTTAAAAGTTAATTTTCTATTTCTTTTGATAAAACTCTCCATCATAATTGTTAATTATAATGTTCAATATTTTTTAGA
>JAUXGV010000259.1 GCA_030621915.1 Flavobacteriaceae bacterium | reverse complement strand
TTAATTTATTCATTTAAATATTAATTAATTCTCTATTTTTGCTCAATAAATTTATAAATTAATAATTAAACACATCAAAAATTATGAAGTCAATCATTGAAGGCTTTATGGACGAAGTTAAAGTAAGAAACGGACACGAGCCGGAATTTTTACAAGCCGTTCAGGAAGTTGCTGAAACTGTAATTCCCTATATAATTACAAAAGATATTTACTTTGGAAAAAATATTTTGTTGAGAATGGTTGAGCCTGAACGAGCTATTACATTTAGAGTTCCTTGGGTTGATGACAAAGGGGAGGTAAAGGTGAATCGCGGTTATCGAATCCAGATGAATTCGGCTATTGGCCCCTATAAAGGAGGGCTGCGTTTTCATCCAACGGTAAATATGAGTATTCTTAAGTTTTTGGCTTTCGAGCAAGTATTCAAAAATAGTTTAACAACCTTACCTATGGGTGGAGGAAAAGGTGGAGCAGATTTTAACCCAAAGGGAAAATCAGATATAGAAATTATGCGATTTTGTCAAAGTTTTATGAGTGAGCTTTATCGCCATATTGGTCAAAATACAGACGTGCCTGCTGGAGATATTGGTGTAGGAGGAAGAGAAATAGGATTTTTATATGGGATTTATAAAAAATTAAGAAATGAGTTTACAGGAGTATTAACGGGTAAAGGGATGTCATGGGGTGGATCATTGATTAGACCTGAAGCAACGGGTTACGGAACCGTATATTTTGCTGAAAGTATGTTAAAAACTAATAATGATACCATCAATGGTAAAACCGTGCTTGTATCAGGTTCTGGGAATGTTGCGCAATTTGCGACAGAAAAAGCAACTCAATTGGGAGGAACAGTTGTGACCATGTCTGATTCATCGGGTTATATTTATGATGAAGATGGGATTGATGCCGAGAAATTGACATTTATAATGGAATTGAAAAATGTGAAACGAGGTAGAATCAATGAATATGTTGAAAAATATCCAGCTGCTAAATTTATTAAAGGTAAAACTCCTTGGGGAGAAAAATGTGATATGGCACTTCCTTGTGCTACACAGAATGAGTTGAATGAAAATGATGCAGATATTTTATTAGCCAATGGCTGTATTTGTGTGAGTGAAGGAGCCAATATGCCTTCAACACATGGAGCCATAGCAAATTTTCATAAGGCAAAAATATTGTTTGCTCCGGGTAAAGCATCTAATGCTGGAGGGGTTGCAACTTCAGGGTTAGAAATGAGTCAAAATTCTTTGAGATTGAATTGGACTCGTGAGGAAGTTGATAATAAATTGAAACAAATTATGACCGATATTCATGATTCATGTATCAAATATGGTAAAGATGATGATGGTTATATTGATTATGTTAAAGGCGCAAATATTGCAGGTTTTGTGAAAGTTGCCGATGCAATGCTAGCCCAGGGTGTGGTATAGCTATTCTTAATAAATAAGTGTAAAAAATCCATCCGCCTCAGGCGGATGGATTTTTTTATAACCTAGATTATTTATTTTATGCTACTCTGAAAATATGTAGCTATGGCATTCAATTCTTTGTCATTTAAATCCTTAACGAACCCATCCAAATTTGCCTTCATGATGGCAACCTGACCAGGATCGGTGTCAACAATGGCCTCATTTTCTCCTTTTAGAAATTTTATCATGTCACCATTATTTTCTTTATAAATTGTGGCAATGTCTTTAACAGAAGGACCTATTACTTTGGTGTCTAGCTGATGGCAGGCAGCACACGTTTTATCGTTAAACAGTTTTTCTCCTAAGGCTAATACCTCCGGATTGATTTCAATAGCACTTTCTGTTTTTTCCTTAACCTCTTTAACTTTTTCTGTTGCTGTTTCAACTTCCTTTTTTACTTCTTTTTTCTTTTCATCTCCACAGCTGTAAATCAATAAGGTGGAAACAGATAATACGAATAATAATTTTTTCATGGTTTATATTTTAATGTATAACAATTATGATAGTGCAAAATTATTACAAAAAAATGAATTATTTGAAATATATAATGATTTATTAGTGAAACTTAATTTTGAAAAGTTGCGAAGCAATGTCTTCAAAATTGGTAGTTGAACCT
>JAUXGV010000024.1 GCA_030621915.1 Flavobacteriaceae bacterium | reverse complement strand
TATTTATTGTTTTGGTTCTACTGTTATTTTAATGGAACATCACTGATTCTTGATTTCTATTCTTTTTTTGGATAAAAAAAGAAACAAAAAAATCTTCGCTGGCCAAGGTGATTGCTAAGTACCATTCATTCTCATGCCTACATGTTATTTTTACCTTCGTTGCTCTTCGGTAAACGCAATTCCGGTATTCCATTCATTATCACTCCGTCCAGCCTAATCACCATAATATTCTTTGTTTCAATCAAAAATAGTAAGAATACAGATCTCCTTTATAAAAAGAAATTATTCTTTCCCCATTAAACCCGCCTGACCGGCCGGCAGGTTCATGGTAGTACCATTAAATTTAATATTTCACTTTACTTCTTCCTTACCATCTGCATGAAGTGCAAACCGGCCTTTGCTCCTATCATGTATTTGTTCTTTATCTGGCCAGGGCCAGCCTCCAAACTGAGTTCGTTGATAGTCAGCAAATGCCTGCTGTATTTCAGACTGACTATTCATCACAAAAGGGCCGTATTTCGCAACAGGTTCGTTGATAGGCTTGCCTTGTAACATTAATAGCCGACTTTTCTGGCTTCCATTTTTAATAATAATATTCTTATCGGGAACTACTTGAATAAAGTGATCTTTCTTAATAGATTCTCCATCAACTTCAATTTTGTCACCATCATAGTAATACAAAGTTCTATTTACATCACCAGAGGTTTCAGGTAATTTCCAAGTGGCATTGGCATCCATTTTTATAGTTAAAATACAAACATTATTTTTAGGGTTGAAAGCCCAGGAATCCGGAGTGGGTTCAGGGGCCATTTCATTTTTATATTTTCCAGCTATAACCTCAATTTCAATTGTATGTCCATCTTTATCTTTATATTTGATCAAAGGAATGGTGTCACGCCATAACATTCTAAAATGTGGTTCGACAAACTTACTTGCTTTGGGTAAATTTAGCCAAACCTGAAAAATTTCCAAGGGATTTTTCTTATTCTTATAGATCATTGGAAACATTTCGGAATGCTGAATTCCCTTCCCGGCCGTCATCCATTGTACATCTCCGGCACCAAATCTACCCGCGGCTCCTAAAGAATCAGTATGATCTACAAACCCTTCTTTATTTATTGTAATTGTTTCAAAACCTCTGTGTGGATGATAAGGAAATCCAGGTTTATGACTGCCATGGTACATTCGAAAACCATCTTTTAATTCAAAATCCTGACCTATGTTTCTGCCTTTTAAAATATCAGAAGAAATACCCATTTGATCATCTCCTTTAGGATATTCATCTCTATGGTAAGCACAAAACAAAAATGGATCTTGGGTTTCCCAAGGAAATCCCAAGGGCATTATTTGTATAATCTTATTTGATTTCATGACTAATTCCAATTAAGTTTATTGTAAAGATCGTCAATTAAATCAATTTATGAATTATGATTATACGCGTGATAAGTTAATGCTCCCCAAAACTTTGATAAGACTGTGACTCTGAAAACCACATTGATATTGACTAATTCAAGTTAAATTCTAATATTATTATTGCAAAGGCGATAAATTGATTAACAGCTTAAATATCAATTCTATATCGATAGCCATTGTTGGAGTTGCGAGTATACTCCCCTCTTTGTCGGGTTTGATGGCGTTTTCAAAAAAGATAAAGTAACTATTCTGGGTATTCTATTCTAAGGTGGTAAATATTATTTAATTTCTTTTTAATGACCTTTTTAATGAGTTGGATTTCCTTGAACGTGATATCAGAATTCATAAATTGACCATTACTCATTTGACCATTGATAATTTTATCAACCAATTCATCAATGAGTAAGGCCGTGGGTTCCTTGATGCTTTTTGAAGCAGCCTCACAGGCATCACACATCATTAAAATTGCTGTCTCCTTTGAAAATGGTATAGGTCCTGGATATTGGAAGTTTTTGATATTTACAGCATTAGGGCTTATTTCTTGCTGTTGTTTATAAAAAAAATATACAGTACTTGTTCCGTGATGTGTTCTGATAAAGTCAATGATTCTATCAGGTAGTCCATTTTTTTTACCCAATTCTATTCCGTTAATTACATGATCTATAATGATATTCGCCGAATCTTCTGGAGACAATTCATTATGAGGGTTTACACTTGTGGTTTGATTTTCGGTAAAATACATGGGGTTACTCATTTTACCAATGTCGTGAAATAACGCACCTGTTCTTACCAGCATCGCGTTAGCACCAATTTCATTGGCAGAGGCTTCTGCCAAATTTGCCACTTGCATAGAGTGTTGAAAGGTTCCAGGAGCCTTTTCATTCAATTCTCTTAATAATTTTGAATTGGTATTGGTCAATTCCAGTAGGGATACATCAGAAACTAAATTAAACACCTTCTCATAAATTAAAATTAAAAATAAGGATAAAAATGATAATACTCCATTCAAAGCAAACATTCCAAAATAGGACCAATTCAATTGCTCTGCATTGCCTTCCTGAATTATGGAAAAAGCAAAGTAAGCCAGAATATAAACCATTGTAATCTTAATAATAGATATAAATAGATTGGCACGTCTATAAAGCTCTGATACCGTTAATATGGTAACCATACCTGCAATAATCTGCAGAAATATAAATTCAAAGCTATTTGGTACTATAAAACCTAATATCAGAACTGTAATTACATGAACAAATAGTCCTAACCTGGCATCAAAAAAAGCTTTTAAAATTATAGGTAAAATTATGATAGGAGCCACATAGATATAATTCACCCAATATTTTTGGACAATCGTTACCATTAAAACAATCAGAAAAATATTAAAGAATATAAAAGTCAATTTGGTGTTATTTTCGTAAATCTCATACCTATTATTGTAAAGAAAAAGCAGCAACATTAATAGCACCAAGGCAACTAAAATAGTATAACCAAATACGATCCAATTATAATTAGACTTGCTCCATAACTGCGAATCATATTCAGTTTTAAGTGAAATCAAAATTTCGTATTTTTTCCCTTCAACCACATCTCCTTTGGATATAATTCTTTCATTTTCAGAAATCAAACCAACTGTAACAGACATATTCTTTATTTCTTCTTCAATAATTTTTTGAGTAAATTCTTCATCATAAAAAACATTAGGTTCGATGATTTCAAAAATTAGAGTGGTGAATTTATCTTCTAAAAGCCGGTATCTTTTCTGAGAATTGGCAAAATATTTTTGAAGTTCCGGAACCAAGATATCTGTGGTAAATAAATTATCTGATAATACATCCTTGGCATCATTACCCTTTCGAACAGTAATCAATGAATTTTTGGCAATCTTATTATTGTCAGATTTATTCAGAAATCCATTTTTATAAACATTTGAAATAAATTTTAACCCAAATGATTTAAGCCGTGACTTATTCAATCCAATGGCAGCCGAATCTTCTAAAATAATTGGAATTTTCTTTCCATAATTCTCTTTCACTTTTTCAACAATATCATCTCTTTCAATAAAAAATAATTGCTTGTTGGCCTCTATTTCTTTAGATTCTATGTCGATTTCTTCAGAAGATTTTAGAATAGCAAAATCAAAAGGTGCGTATAAGTTTTCATATTGCCAAGGCTTTCCTTTTTGGATATTATATTTAAATTGACCTCCTTTAGGAAAAAGGTATATAATAGTTACTGTTGTTACTAAAAAAAGAACCACTTTATAAATTAAAGAGTGGTTTTGATAAATTTTATTGATAAAATCTTTCATATAAAATTATTGATATTTCAAATGTAAATAATTTATATCAATCTGAATTTGTATTAAGATAAATTGATTTTAATACTTTGAAAATATGAATTCATATGCATAATTCAAAATTAATTCTTTATCATGTCTTCCAATCGAATTGGAGTTTTCAATTTGATCCATTCTGAATAAGTGGTATACCCAATTTTTTCTTGCAGGGATTTAGTTTTATTTAAAATGTTTTCAATGACTTTGTCTGGCATAATTTTTTTTGATTCTATTTCCTTATTAATTTCTTCAATTTGCTCCTGAACAAGGTTTTTTAAATTTTCATTATAGTTTACCAACCACTCCTCAAACAAATCTTCCTGTTCCAGATGATCGTCAATGATTTTATTCGTCATTAAATTCCCATGAGATTTTGACTCCTGTATATTGCCTCTTCCTGTAACTGCATTCCCGATGGCAAATACATTGGAAAACCCAAAAACAACATAGCCATCATTCCTTCTCATTTTCAAAGTTGTACCATCATATGGTAAACCGGAAATTCTATCAGGCAGACTTCCTATTGAAGAAATAAGCAAGGGTGTTTTTAATGTAAATGTGTCGCCTTCTATAGAGAATATTTTATTTTTTTCCATTTTATTCTTTTGAAAAACTATAGCATCCAGTTTGCCATTTTTTTCAATTCTATCAATAGGAGAACCTAATGGAATAAACTTGAAAAGGAAATTATCGACATATTTATTTAACAACTTATTGGATACTTCTTTGGCTTTTTGAATACTTTCTTCAGTGTCGTTTCTAGGAGATTTTAGGGGCATATCATAGGCAGTTCTCCTATAAACCAAAGTCATACCTTCCAACTTTAAGTCTGATAGTGATGTTTTATTTTCATTCAAAATTTTTAGAATTCCTTTTTTTTCAAAAGTGAATAAATCAATATCAATTTTCATTTGATTTAATAAGGCCTTTTGTACCAATTCAATCATACCCAGTTTCATTACATCCAAAGATGCCAATCCTCCACCTATTACAACTGTACCATCTTTAATTTCATACTTTATTCCGTTATAATTTGGTTCATGTTTGTGATTGTACCAATGTAATAGGGAATTTTGATAAATTAATCCAAAATTTTCGAATTTACTGATATCAGATATTGGGAGTGTTCTATCCTTCCAGGCTCCATTGGCCAATATTACAACAGTAAATCCCCAATTTTTTACAAGATCATCAAATACAATATCTTCACCAATTCGAACATTTGGAACATATCTAATATTTGGATGATCTAATTTTAAATCTATATTTTTTTCCTGCTTATTTCTTAGGTTTATGTGCCAATTGGGTAAACCATCCTCAATTTTTCCATAAGGTAATTCATTCATTTCAAAAACAACTACTCGATATCCTTTTTCTGCAAGTATAAAGGCAGCTTCCGATCCCGAAATCGAGCCTCCAATTATGGCTATATAATGTTTTTTGCTATGGCTATCAATCATGTAATTTTAATTATCATTTATCTAAATATTTTCATGTACAATTTAACAATAAAAATTACAATTCAAATCTTTTAAAGTGAAACAGGTAAATTCATTTAAAATAATTAATTTTGTGATGTATAGTATCGAGCTATTTTGGTGACTAAAAATTTTAAAAATTATGAGTAAAGAAGTTGTAATTGTATCGGCTGTACGAACTCCCATTGGAAGTTTTATGGGTCAATTATCAGGTGTGTCAGCTCCAAAATTAGGAGCCGTTGCCATTAAAGGGGCTTTGGATAAAATAGGATTGGATCCTAATCTAATTGATGAAGTTTTTATGGGAAATGTTCTACAAGCCGGTACGGGTCAGGCGCCAGCTAAACAGGCCGCTATATATGCAGGATTACCTAATTCCATACCTTGTACTACAGTTAATAAAGTATGTGCATCTGGCATGAAATCAATATCCTTTGGAGCACAGGCGATACAATGTGGTGATGCTGAAATTGTTGTTACTGGTGGTATGGAAAATATGAGCCAAATACCTCATTATTTACATGGAAGAAATGGTCAAAAAATAGGAAATATTAATATTGAAGACGGTTTGTTAAAAGATGGATTGGTCAATGTTTATGATGGGAATCATATGGGAGTATGTGCAGATGCCTGTGCTGTTGAATACGATTTTTCCCGAGAAGACCAAGATAAATTTGCGATTGAATCATATAAGAGATCAGAGAATGCCTGGAAAGAAGGGAAATTTGATAATGAAATAGTTCCGGTTGAGGTACCTCAAAGAAGAGGAGATTCATTGTTTATTTCTGAAGATGAAGAATATAAAAAAATTAAATTGGAAAAAATACCAACTCTTCGTTCGGTTTTTAGCAAAGACGGTACAGTAACTGCGGCCAATGCATCTACTTTAAATGATGGTGCCTCTGCCTTGATATTAATGACAAAAGAAAAAGCTGAGGAATTAAATATCAAGCCATTGGCTTTAATTGAGAGTTACGCAGATGCTTCGCAAGAACCCGAATGGTTCACAACAACTCCAGCCAAAGCCATTCCAAAAGCCCTAGCAAAAGCTGGTTTAGATACTGAAAGTGTTGATTATTATGAACTTAATGAAGCGTTTTCAATTGTTGGGTTGGCCAATATCAAACTTTTAAATTTAGATGCTAGTAAAGTAAATGTGAATGGAGGTGCCGTTTCATTAGGTCATCCTTTAGGATGTTCGGGAGCCAGAATCATTACAACATTAATAAATGTATTAAAACAAAACAATGCCAAAATTGGTGTGGCTGGAATTTGCAATGGTGGCGGAGGAGCCAGTGCAATGATTATACGATTAATATAGCCATTCTTATAATCTTTTTATATTTTTAAAAATTCAATTAAATTTATTGATGAAATTTGGAATTTGTAATTTGAATTGTGTTGCCATGCGCATTGAACCTTGTTCTACAAGCGAAATGACATCACAAATATTGTTTGGTGAAACATTTAAGATTTCGAAAATTAAAGGTAATTGGATAAAGATTATTTTAGATTTTGATTTCTATGAAGGATGGGTGTTAAAGAATCAAATAGCAATATTGGATCAGGAAAGTCATACAAAAATTATTTCGAATAATTCTGTTGTATCAAATGAGTTAGTGACTTTTGTATCTGATCAAAATAACAATTTACAAACTATAAGTCTAGGGGCAACATTACCCCTGTTTTCAGGTAATTCATTTCAAATAATGCAACATAAATTTCATTTTGATGGAGATGCTAATGAGAAAAAAATGACTAAAAGTGATATTGTGTCAACCACATTTATGTATCTCAATGTTCCATTTTTATGGGGAGGTAGATCACCTTTTGGCCTAGATTGTTCAGGGTTTACTCAAATGGTTTATAAAATCAATGGGTATACTCTTCTCAGAAATGCATCTTTTCAAGCCAGTCAGGGAGAAGTATTGAGTTTTATAGAGGAAAGTGAACCTGGTGATTTGGCTTTTTTTGATAATTCAGATGGAGATATTATTCATGTTGGAATTATATTGGCTGATAATTATATCATTCATTGTGATGGAAAAGTAAGAATTGACAGATTGGATCAAAGTGGAATATACAATGTGGATACAAAAAGACATAGTCACAAATTAAGGGTTATGAAGCAACTATTTTAAAAGGTAAAAGTCAAAATGTAAAAGTTGTATGTCGAATATGTTTGCATTATCCGCGTGATTCATTAAAGAATTGAATGAGTGAATGTTAGAAGGAGTCAATAAATAGATGAATGATTGAAGCATTAAATCAATATAATATTGAATCATTAAAGTATTATAGTATTGATCCATTCAAGCATTATAGCATTAAATCATCGAAGTGCCTCAATTCCCAAAAGCGGTTAATACCAATTCTCGACTTCCGCCATAATTTCTATGTTCGCAAAGGTAAATCCCTTGCCATATACCCAAATTAAGTTGTCCATTACTTATTGGAATTTGCACTGAAGATCCTAATAAAGAGCTCTTTATATGTGCAGGCATATCATCAGAACCTTCATAAGTATGGATATAATAAGGCATATTTTCGGGCACCATTATATTGAAGTGACTTTCGAAGTCTTCTCTAACCGTAGGATCCGCATTTTCATTAATTGTTAAACTAGCCGAAGTGTGTTTTATAAATACCTGCAGTTGCCCTATTTTGATATTTTTAATCTCTGGTAACTTTGAAATTATTGCCTGAGTAATCAAATGAAACCCTCTTTGAAAAGGAGTTAATTTTATTTCTTTTTGATAAAACTTCATAATTAATATCTATATGCTAAAGCTTCGAAACAATTCTTTATTTTCAATATTCAAATTCTTAATAAAACTAATTGATTTTTCAATTTCATCATGCAATACTTTATCATTTTCAATAAAAGGTACTTCTTCTCTATACAGTTCAAGAATTTTTTCTAAAAATGGAGATGTTTTTAGAGGTTCTTTAAATTTTAAGGCCTGTGAAGCATTAAATAGTTCAATACCCAAAATTGTTTCTATATTATCGATTATTTTTTTGGTTTTTGTAGCAGCGTTTGCTCCCATACTTACGTGATCTTCCTGTCCATTACTGGAAACTATTGAATCCACAGAGGCTGGTGTTGCCCATTGTTTATTTTGACTCACAATACTAGCAACCGTATATTGTGGTATCATAAACCCACTGTTCAATCCTGGTTTTTTAACTAGAAAAGGAGGTAGATTCCGTTGTCCTGAGATTAGTTGAAAAATCCTTCTTTCAGATAAGCTTCCAAATTCAGCCATGGCTATTCCCAAAAAATCTAGTGCCAAGGCCAAAGGTTGGCCATGAAAATTTCCGCCAGATATAATTTCATCGGCCTCGACAAAAATATTAGGATTATCAGTAACAGAATTCACCTCAATTAAAATTGTTTTTTCAACAAAATCAATGGTATCCTTTGTTGCTCCATGTACCTGTGGCATACATCTGAAAGAATATGGATCTTGAATATTTTCTTTATGTTGAGAAATTATTTCACTCTTCTCTAAGAAAGATTTGATTCTTCTAGCCGTTTTTACCTGGCCACTATGAGGCCTGATAAAATGGATAAGTTCATTAAAAGGAGAAATATTACCATCATAAGCCTCTAAAGACAAGGTGCCTATTAAATCGGCAAAATAGGATAATTTATGTGATTTCAGCAATAATAAAATACCATAAGCACTCATAAATTGAGTGCCATTTAAGAGAGCCAGGCCTTCTTTAGATTGCAATTCAATTTTTTCCCATTCAAATTTCTTCAGTATCTCTTCTCCACTATATAATTTATCTTGAAAATAAACTTTCCCCTTTCCGATTAAGGGCAAGGCCAAATGAGCAAGTGGAGCTAAATCACCAGAAGCACCTAATGAACCTTGTGTATAGATTATTGGAAAAACACCCTTATTGTAAAAATCAATTAACCTATTAATGGTTTTCAGTTGAATTCCAGAATACCCATAACTTAATGATTGTATTTTTAGCAATAACATTAATTTTACCACTTCGGCCGGAACTTCCTCACCTGTACCACAGGCATGCGACATCACCAAATTTTCCTGTAGTTTGGTTAGATTTTCATCTGATATTTTAACATTATATAGAGAACCAAAACCAGTATTAATTCCATAAATTGGAGCCTTGGTTTTTTGCATTTTATCATCCAAATAGTTTCGGCATTTTATAATATTTCCTATTGATTCTTCCGATAATTTCAACTTCTTTTCAGTAAAAACTATTTCCTGAATTAATGGAAGCTCTAACTTTTTATCACTTATAATATGGTAAGACATTGATTTTCCTTTTATTAAATTCAAATTTATAGGTTCATTTTAGATCATTAATTTCAAAATCTTATGTTAAAATTCTTAAAGAATTTTCAATGATGAATTATAATATTACTTTTGACAAAATTAAAAATATTATCTGATGAAAAAAATACTTACATTATTTCTTATCTCAACTATCATTTCATGTGCAAAGCAAGAAGAACCAATTAGTTATGCAATATTTAGTGGTAAAATTCAGAACGTAAGCGGCCCAACTCTCTCTGTAAGAAGCAGTGAAAAAGTTGTTCATGATTTTAAACTGCAAGAGGATGGTTCATTTTTAGATACCATTCAAAACATCGAATCTGGGTTTTACACCTTTAAATATAATAATGAAACTTCAGTTTTTTACTTGAAACCTGGTGATAATCTGAATTTAGTTTTGGACACCAAAGAATTTGACGAATCAATCAAGTATACTGGAGTAGGTAACAATGAAAACAACTACTTGGCCCAAAAATATTTAAAAGATGAAAGCTTAGGTAAATTGGCAACATATCAATATTTGGGAAAACTAGATGAAAATGCCTATATAAAAATTACAGATTCTATTAACCAATTGGAAACTACATTTTTGAATGAACAGAAAGAGATAGATTCTGATTTTAAGGTATTGGAAGAAGCTTCAATCAAATATATCAAAGCAAATAAACTGGCCAAATATGAATTGTACAGACGGTATTTTACTGAAGAAAAGGATTTCGAAGTATCAAGCAATTATCCAGATTATGATAAAGGATTGAATTTGAATGATGAATCGTTGATTGGAGTTCCAAGTTATATTGGGTATCTAAATCATTATTATGGTAAAAAATCACAAATATTGGCAGAAAATGATAGCATTGATCAAGCCTTAGCTATGATCAAGATACTTTCTTCAGAAGTGACTTCTACACCAATTAAAGATAAATTGATGTATGGCGCTGCTCGATATGGAGTAACCTACACAAAAGATTTACAGAGTTATTATGATATTTTTATGGCAAATTCAACAGTTGAAGATCATAAAAATGATGTTACAGAAAAATATAAAAAATTAATCAAATTAGCTAAAGGACAGCCGTCGCCAAAGTTCAATGATTACGAAAATTTTAAGGGTGGAACAACTTCACTAGATGATTTGAAAGGTCAATATGTATATGTAGATGTTTGGGCAACTTGGCGTGGACCCTGCAAACGTGAAATTCCTTATTTGAAAGAGGTTGAGAAGAGCTATCATGGTAAAAAAATTGCCTTTGTTAGTATGTCTATTGATGTTAAAACAGATCATGAAAAATGGCTGAAAATGGTTGAAGAAAAAGAATTGGGTGGTATTCAATTATTTGCTGACAGCGATTGGAAATCTCAATTTGTAACAGAGTATGCGATTCAAGGAATTCCTAGGTTTATTTTGATCGATCCAAATGGTAAAATTGTGGATTCGAATGCTCCTCGTCCGTCTGATTCTAGTTTAATTACTTTATTCGACAAATTGGAGATATAATAATCTATTTCTTGCAGATCACGCAGACTCATCGATTTAAACCAAAGTTATCGGCGATATCAGCATGAAACAATTCTCGCAGATCACACAGATCTATCAACTTATCTCCAAACCTATCTTCGAAATCAGTGTGAAACAATTCTCGTAGATCGCGCAGACTCATCGATTTAAACCAAAGTTATCAGCGATATCAGCGTGGAATATTTCTCGCAGATCACGCAGATCTATCAGCTTATCCCCAAACCTATCTTCGAAATCAGTGTGAAACAATTCTCGCAGATCACGCAGACGCATCGATTTAAACCGAAGTTATCGGCGATATCAGCGTGAAATATTTCTAGCGGAGCACACAGATCTATCAGCTTATCCCCAAACTTATCTTCGAAATCAGCGTGAAACAATTCTCGCAGATTACGCAGACTCATCGATTTAAACCGAAGTAATCGGCGATATCAGCGTGGAATATTTCTCGCAGATCACACAGATCTATCAATTTATCCCCAAACCTATCTTCGAAATCAGCATAAAACAATTCTCGCAGATCACGCAGACTCATCGATTTAAACTAAAGCTATCAGCGATATCAGCGTGGAATATTTCTAGCGGATCACGCAGATCTATCAACTTACCCCTAAACCTATCTTCGAAATCAGCATGAAACAATTCTCGCAGATCACGCAGAACAATTAATTTTAATCTGAACCTAGGTAATAAAAATGGTTTTTTTTCGTCTTAGAGTATAATATTGTGGCAATTCACATATGTTTAACACCATTGTTTCCATGAAAAGATTAAATTTGCCCAAATAAAAATGAAAATATACAAAATGAAAAAAATTATAATATTATTTATAGCCATTGCATTTAGTTCATGTAACAGCCAGGTATTGAACGACTATGTGACTATTGAAGGTAAAATTGAAAATAAAAATAATGAAATATTAACAATTTTAGGAAAGGAGTTTAAAAAGGAAATTAAGGTAAATGCAGATGGTTCATTTAAAGATACACTTAAAGTAACCAATGGGTTTCATGGATATACAGATGGAAAAGTACAATCATTTATTTATTTAAAAAATGGTTATGACCTCAAACTTAAATTTGACCCTCTGGATTTCCCAGGATCGGTTACTTTTTCTGGAAATGGTGCAGAAACAAATCAATACCTTCTTGGAAAATTGAAATTTATTACAGACCAGGATTTGAATAATTCCAAATTAATCTTTGAATTAGAAAGAGCTGAATTTGATACCCGTATGGCTTTTATCTCTAAAAGTTTTGATGATATGATCGCAAATGCGAAAAATTTGGATCCGGAAGTTTTAAAGATGGAAACAGAAAACAACAAGAAACTTGTCGAGTTTTTTAATACAAATTATGAAAAAGAACATGGGTTGACAACGGCTTTGAAAAAAGGAGCCCCATCCCCAAAATTTAATTACCCCAATACGAAAGGTGAAAATATTTCTTTGGATGATTTGAAAGGTAAATACGTATATATTGATGTTTGGGCAACCTGGTGTGGACCTTGTAAAAGAGAAATTCCTTTTTTAAAAGAGCTTAATAGTGAATATCAAAATAAAAATTTGGCCATTGTAAGCCTTTCAATAGACAAAGCTGAACATAAAGAAAAATGGTTGAAAATGGTTGAAGAGGAAGATTTAAAAGGAATTCAAATCATGGCAGATAAGGATTGGAGCTCTGAATTTGTAACTTCCTATAATATTACAGGAATTCCAAGATTCATTTTAATTGACAATGAAGGAAACATATTAGATGCCAATGCACCACGACCATCTGATCCTAGATTGAAGGAAGTATTTAGCGATTTAAACCTTTAAAATTAAATGGTAAAAGAAATAATAAAAGGAGCGTTTGTTGAACGCTCCTTTTATTATAATTTTATTCTGTAACCAATTGGGTTACCACCTGTACCATTCCATTGGTCGCTCCCGTCCATTCTTGAAGAAATTTTTGAAAGGAACCTTCTCCATGCATGGCTTCATAGTCTTTATAAAAAGTATCATCATCATCAAATGAGGACCATCCCTCCATACCAAAAACCATCGCAACATCTCTTCCATCCCCGCCACTAAATTGAGAATTATAAGTATGAACAGTATCCGTTCCCTGTTTTTTAGTAACCTTTATTGCCGTAGCCAATGCTTTCTTAAATTGTTCGTTTTTACCATTTTTTACATCAATAAACCATACTTGGCTCATTGTCTGTCCTTCTGTACCTTCCGCCGTAAAAGATAATTCCTTATTTCTTTTCCAATGTTCAACAGTACCATAATGCTTTACATATTGATCAACATTATTTGTCCAGTCATCATTATGGGCTCCTTCACCGGGTGCAGAATCAAAATCGCTAAATGTATTTGGCCCTGTTATCCAAGTATATGAACCAGCTTTTGGACCAGTAAGAATTGCTCTTAAAAAAGCTTGATAAGTTCCTTCAGGATGGAATTGTTTATTGTGAGCCAAAACAGCTTTTTCAAATTCCTTTTCTTTTCCTTTTACTACTTTAATTGCAATAGTAGTATACATGACATACTTCTCCTTTTCTTCCTGCGCGTTTGATAAATCGTAACTAAACAGAAAAACTAATAATAGCATTCCTGTCAACATGTTTCTTGTATTCATAATGGTTTGGTTTAGGTTAATAATTAAACATTAATATAGTTAATTGCAGTAAGTTACAATTTTTTTACGAATCCCTGATAATATTCAATCACAAATAAAGTTTTATCAACTAATTTTAAATTAGCTATATTTAGCCCACTTTATGCATCAGAACTTCGTTATGAAGGTTTCAAACATAATAAAATATGATGTATTCTAAGTTTTAGCATAGCACAGTTATGGTCAAACTTAAAAACATTGAGAGATTATATTTTGAAATGGTTGGAAGCTGTAATAGATTTTTCAAATGCATAATGCGGGTTTAACAATAAAATAATTAACTATGTTCCTCAACATCTTAATCGGATTAACAATGATTGCCATTACAGTTGCCATTCAGGCATATGGCACCACTTATTGGCTGGAATTATTGGTAGATAGGTTATTTAAATTACCCTACGATAAATTTCATAAAAAAACTGGGAAAGGACTAATTCTAACCGCCTTTTTTCTTTTACTATTAAATATTACTCAGGCGTTTTTATGGGCAATCATGTATTATTTTGTTCCTCAGATTACCGAATTTGAGACCTTGGAAAAGGCATTCTATTTCTCATTAGTTACCTTTACAACTCTTGGCTATGGTGATATGACTATTGGTACTTCATATAGAATTTTATCCGGCATTGAAGCTATGAATGGAATTTTATTGATTGGCTGGTCTACTACGCTTATGTTTTCTGCAATGATGCAAATATGGAAAAGAACGGCTGAATATGAAAGCAAAGAACAATTAATGAAGAAAAAAGATTTGTGAATCGAGCTTGTTAAAATTTTTATCACCCAAGGCAATGGTTAATAGCCAACCTGCCTCCGGCTGGCAGGCACCATGTGACCGATAAAAAGCAATAAAAATAGACGCATGAAAGAAGAAAAAATTGAAAACTCCGAGCAAGTTAACGATGTTAAAGAAGAACTTTCTTCTGAGGGTTCAAAAAAGAAAAGCCCCATTAAATTAATTACTCGAATTGTATTAGTAATCTCATTCCTATTTTTTATCTGGTATGTATTATCCGAAAGGCATACTCCTTACACGGATCAGGCACGAATCAAAGGATTAATTACACCTGTAACTTCCCGTGTATCAGGTAATATTACCGATATAAAAATAAAATTACATAAAAAAGTGAAAGTCGGAGATACTTTATTTCAATTGGATAAAAAACCATTTGAAATTTCTATTGCAAAAGCAGAGGCAGATATTGATAATACAATACAATCTGTTGAAGCTTCAACTTCTTCGGTTAAAGCATCCGCAGGAAAATTGGGTGTAGCGAAAGCTCAATTGGATAGAGCTGAAAGAAATTGGCAAAGAGTTCAAAAAGTTATGGCTGAAAATGAAGGAGCCTTGTCAGAAGCAGATAAGGATCAATCTGAAACGGCATATTATCAAGCTGTAGAGCAGGTTGCTTCAGCAGAAGCAAGTTTGGAAAGGGACAAGCAAAGACTGGGTGATTCCGGTTCCGACAATCCAAAAATAAGAGTAGCAATTAATAATTTGGAAAAGGCTCAATTAGATCTTGCTTTTGCAACAATAATTGCACCAACAAATGGAGTGATAGAAAGTTTTGATATTGATATTGGTTATTATGCTTCTACAGGCCAGCCTTTGACAACACTTATTTCTGATAGTGATATTTGGATTCAAGCAGATATGAAGGAGAATAATCTGTCTCTTATGGAAATTGGAAATGAAGTGGAAATTACCTTTGACATTGCACCTGGAAAAGTATATAAAGGAAATATTAGAAGCCTCGGACATGGTGTTCAAAATGAACCGACTAACAAAGGTGGTTTACCTACAATTGAAAGTAAGCAAGGATGGTTAAGAGATCCTCAACGGTTTCCTGTAATTATAAACATTGAAAACAATCATGAATTGGCAAATTTATTTCGGCTTGGTGGCCAGGCGGATATCGTTGTTTATACTGGTGATAATTTTATTCTTAATACAATAGCTTCATTTAGAATTAAATTCAACTCCTGGTTGTCCTATGTTAGATAAAATTTTAAATATCAAATCTCCAAATTATAATTGGGACAGTTCCGTGCCGATTCTAAGATATGTTTTTGGGATTAGTTTTATCCTATTGATTACAACATTAATGAATTATGAGCTCTCCTATTTAACCACTGTTTTAGCCTTGGGCTATATTGCCCCCGGCAAGGAACCTTTAACTATGAAACAAGGTATTAGTTTTGTTATATCTCTGACCATAATTACAGGCTTAGCGCTTTTGTTTAGCTATTTATTTATCGATTATCCCTTGGTTTTCATGCCTTTGTTAACATTGGCCATCTTGTGGTTATATTATACAGATAAATTGGTAGGAATGGTAAAGCTATTTTCAATTATAAGTATTTTACTTATCCCTTTGGTTTCAATGGAAGGCCATGTACTAGGTAATTTTATTGCAATTAGCTTAGTTTTTAATGCCTTCATGGCCGTTACCCTAACTCAAATTGTATTTTTAATTTTTCCTTATTCCCAATACGATAGAGTTTTTACCAAGGCCCAGCAAAATACTCCAAAAAAAACCGAAATTCAGCGTTTTAAATATGCACTTAATATTGTCATAATATTGTTACCAGCACTATTATTATTCTTTATTTTTAAACTTTCAGGGGGCTTGTTGATTCTTATTTTTATCGCCATATTATTTATGAATCCTGCATTGGCTAATGCCAAAGTTGGTTCCATTTTGATTCTTGCTAATGTTCTCGGTGGGATATTTGCCATTATGGCTTTTAAGCTATTAGTGATAGTTCCAATTTTATCATTTATGGTTATACTAACAATTTGTACAGGTCTTTATATGGGTAAAAAGCTATTTTCAAATCACAAATTTGCTCCGATTTACGGAAGTGCATTTTCAACTTTTCTATTGATATTAGGATCTGTAACGGCTTCAGATGATACAGCCGGGGACAAAGTTTGGACACGAGTTATACAAATTGCAGTTGCAGTAGTTTATGTAGTTGTGGCATTTGGAGTCCTTAATCGTTTTGAAAAGGAAAATAAAATTGAGAAAATCAATGAATAGAATTCAATTAAATATAAAATATATATTCTTTTTCATTTCGATGATTGGTGTAATTATATTCATACATTCTTGTAAGATTGGGGAAGACTATCAACGTGAGGAACAATATGCTCCGACTTCGTTTCGAAATGACTTTCATAAGGATAGTAGTATGACTAATTTACCTTGGTGGGAGCTATTCAAGGATACTGTACTTAATGATTTGATCAATACTGCACTGATTCAAAATAAAAATATCCAGATTGCTGTGGCAAGAATGGAAGAATCATTATTATATCTTGACATTTCCAAGGCCGATTATTATCCAAGTATAAACTATGGTGTAATTGGCTCAAGTAATGTGCATTCCGAATCTTCAGATTTTACCAATTCTATTAGTCCGGGCATCAGTGTTTCCTATACTGTGGATCTTTGGCAAAAAATAAAAACATTAAATGAAATTGAACTTCAAAATTATTATGCTTCCGAAGAGGCATATAAATCATTAAATATTAGCCTGGTATCTACAGTTGCAAAGTCATATATTTCCTTAAGAGATCTTGATAATAGATTGATTATTGCCGAAAAAACTGCTAAAAATTTTCAGGATAATCTGGATGTTATGCAAGCCAGGTTTAATGCAGGATTAATAAACGAGGTAGATCTTACACAAGCAAAAATACAACTAAGTGAGGCAAAAACAGCCATTGAGGTTTTCATCAGGTCTAGAAATCATATTGAAAATGGAATAAATGTGTTATTAGGTTCAACTCCTATGCAAATTCCCAGAGGTTTATCACTTTTTGATCAGATAGGAACTCCAAATGTACCTATAGGGTTGCCTTCGGAATTATTAGACAGAAGACCTGATCTTTTGGAAGCAGAAAGAAAATTACATGCACAAACATTGAGAATCGGTGTTGCCGAAACTTTAAAATATCCCTCTTTAACTTTAAGTTTAGACATGGGAGCTCAATTACTGAACCCATCACTCGTATTTGGCAATTTAACTGGGCAATTGTTAGGCCCATTATTTAATGCAGGAAAAATACAGAAAAATGTAGAGGTTGAAGAAGTTAGAACTCAGCAACTACTCTATAGTTATCAGAACACCTTCCTCAACGCCTTAAAAGAAGTTGAAGATGCCATGATTGCCGTAAGTACTTATAAACGTGAGTACTTTTTAAGAAATGAACAAATGCAAATGGCAACAAAAGCAGCACATTTGTCATGGGTTCGCTATGATGGTGGACTCACCAGTTATTTGGAAGTTCTGAATTTGCAAAGTTCACAGTTCAACTCAGAATTAAAAGCATCAGAAGCATTTAAAAAAGAAATTTCTTCAGTTATAGACCTTTATGAGGCACTTGGTGGAGGATGGTATATCGATATAAATCAAACACTAAATAACAATTAATTAAAACCAATTAAAATGAAAAATTCAAGTTCAAATCAACCCCATGATATTTATATCAAACTCATTGCAATATCTATAATAATCCTATTATGTTTTTTTATTGTAAAACCTTTTTTATTGATTATTTTATGGTCAATTCTTGTTGCTGTTGCCTTATATCCAATTTATCAAAAAGTAATAAATTTATTTAAAGGAAAAAAGAAAAGTCTTGTTACTTCATTATTCATTCTTATTTTACTTGCATTAATTGTTACTCCAACCATTAATCTGGCTACGGCTGCTGTGGAATCTTCAACTACTTTTTATCAAGATTTTCATGACGGAAATATTACTGTTCCACCACCTGCTGAAACCGTAAAGGAGTGGCCTCTAATTGGAGATAAAATTTACACAGCATGGTCACAAGCCTCTTTGAATATAGAAGGATTTGTAATTAAATATAAAGAACCAATTAGCAATGTTTTTAGCTCACTTTTCAGCAGTTTGACAGGCTTGATGGGATCTGTATTTTTAGCCTTATTTTCCTTGATTTTTGCAGGTGTTTTTATGTATTCTGCTGATGGAGGTTATAAGTCTAGTGTTCAATTTGCAAACCGTTTGATGGAAAATAAAGGAGTTGAAGTGATCAATATGTGTACAAGTACGATCAGAAGTGTTGTCAAAGGAATTTTATTGGTAGCTATTATTCAAGCTGCACTTGCATATATTGGATTTGTTATTATTGATTTACCGGGTGCAGAATTATTTGCTATCTTGGTATTGATTTTTGCAATCATTCAGTTACCTCCATTAATTGCTATGATTCCAGCCATTGCTATCGTATTTTCATATGCCGACAGTACTCCGGCCATTATTTTTACAATTTATGCCATTATCGTATCAATGTCTGATAGTTTCTTAAAACCCATTCTTTTAGGCAAGGGATTACAGACACCCATGTTAGTCATTTTAATTGGAGCCCTTGGTGGAATGATATTTATGGGTATGTTGGGATTATTTATTGGACCCGTAATATTAGCTATTGGATATCAATTGTATAATGCCTGGATTTCTCAAACAGAATCTTTATAAATTGGAAATTTGAAGATGAATTGAATTGAAAATGTAATTTATTAATTTGATATTAAGTATGAAAGTATTTGGTTTTAGGAATTAAGAAATTTGAATTTTTATTCAGCTATAATTTTGGGATTTGGGAATTGTTGCTTGTCATTTGTTTTTTGGAGCTTGTCAATTGTAATATAAAAAGTTACTTTTGCCAAAAAATTTATTCAAATGAACAATCTGTTTAGAATCGTAACTTATTTAGAAGGTATCTCTTATATACTACTTCTTTTTATAGGAGTACCTTTAAAATATTTTGCTGAAAATGAGGTATTGGTCAAGTCTTTAGGAATGCCACATGGTCTTTTATTTATAGCCTATATTTTATTGGCATTTTTTATAAAACCGGAATATAAATGGAATAAAAAAGAATTTTCTATTATTCTTTTAGCTTCAGTGGTTCCCTTTGGAACTTTTTATGTGGATAAGAAATATTTAAGGCAAAGTATTACTGCAGAATAGTTAAGGTAAAATACTGTATAACTTTATATTGCGAAATAAAATATAAGGATATTAATCGTCATTCAAACTCTTTCGAGCAGTCAACATACTTTTCAATATTTCATTTCTTAGCTTTAAAATTTCTATTTTTTTGTCAGGTTTTATAAAAAAATAAAATTTAAACACCCTTGAAAATCTTTTGATTTCGGCCCAATAAAACATGGTAATATATCCGGTGAAAAGTAATGTTATAAAAAGAAGAATAGAAATCCAATTCTCATCACTTATATAATTTCTGAACAGCCATATTTCCAGCCAATAAAAGAACGGAAAAGTAAAGATACCGACAATCATTTGAACTGAAGTTTTATATTCTATTTCTATTTTTAAAACATTAAAAATTTTAGAAGGAAGGATATATGGCAAGTAATTACCAATCAATCCAAAGATATAAAAAGGGAAAAGTAAAATAAATTTCAGACTATAACTAACAAGGACGAATGCCTTGTTCTTTTGAAAAAACTGATCCGTAAAAAAACCGGTTGTCAACCTCTCCTTTTTGAGAATATTAAAATATATAAGTAGTTTTGTTTGAGTATGCTTATAAAGATTCGGATTATTTTCCTTGATAAAATTCAAAGCTTTAGAAACCCTATTTCTCAATGACAAATATTGTTTTGTATTGAAATTTACATTGGGCTCGGCATATGCTCCGTAAAACCTATGGGCTTTAATTAAAAAATCTTCCTGACTTTTATTAGATGTATGAGGTACGTTTTTTGCAAGTTCCTTTCTAATATCTTCAGTTAGCATAGAAACTCCTTCAATATTGTTATTTAAATAAGCTTTTTTATAATCACACACAGATATAGTTTGGTTTACAATTACTAAAACTGTACTTCTGAATCGAATCGAATCAGAATAATCCAATGCTATAGGAAGAATCTGTAAATTGCCATCAAAATTTTTTAGTTCTTCATAACTCAAGGCAATTCTTGCCGACCCTGTTTTTATTTCTCTAAGTTTAAGTTCGTAATGGCTACTACCTTCTGGTAGTATTAGAAATGTTCTGCCTTTCTCTAAATATTCATGACATTTTATAAATGTGCTTTTATTGTCAGGTTTTTCTCCTGGCAAAACGTCTTTTTTCCTATAAATTGGAATTATGTGTAAATAATTAAAAATACTGGTTAAGAGTTTATTTGTAAAAATACCGGCATTTGCAATAAATCCTATTCTTTGTCTTATAATCGATGCAATAATTAAAGGATCAATGAGAGTGTTGGGGTGATTTGCAACAATGATCAGGGGTCCTTTTTTCGGAATGTATTCCTTTCCGGTAACAACTATTCTTCTAAAAAAAAAGAAAAGAGAAATTTTTATAATCCGTTTGAGGAAATGATACATCAAGTCAAATTTTTCTTAAGATTAGCCAATTGAAGAAAGATAAATCCACCCACAAAAAAGACCGACATAAAAACCATACTATATCGCATACTGCCCGTAACTTGATCTATCAATCCATAAGACAAGGATCCAATTACAATGGCAAGTTTTTCTGTAATATCATAGAAGCTAAAATAAGATGCGGTGTCTTTAGTTTTTGTCGGAATTAATTTTGAATAAGTGGATCTTGAAATGGATTGTATGCCTCCCATTACAAATCCAAGAAAAGCAGCCAAAGCATAAAATGAAATCTTATTTTCAAGAAAATAGCCTGCAATGCATATAAAAATCCAGATAATCAAAGTGCAGCTAATAGAAAATCCGTTACCTTTTATTTTAGATAACCATGCGAAAAAATAGGCTCCTCCAATAGCTAAAATTTGCAAAATCAAAACAACATAAATCATTTCATCCGCTTGAAAACCTATTTCTTTATCCGCAAATAAGGGAGCCAAAAGCATCACAGTTTGTACACCCATACTAAATAGGAAAAATGAGCTCAGATATCGTTTCATCACTTGCTTATTAATAATGGCAACAAATACCTTTTTCAATTCTTGCGTTCCAAATCCTAGAATTTCCAAGGTGATTTTTTTACCTGTATCACGATCCTTTAAAAAGTAAAATGCAATTTGTGCAAAACCCATCCACCAAACTCCTACCAAAATAAAACCAAACCTCGTGGCTTCTCCTCCATTCTCAAACCCAAAAGATTCGAATTTTTGATAGAGGATTAAATTAATTACTAAAAGTATAACACTTCCTATATATCCCATGGCAAATCCCTTTGCACTAATTCTATCTGTTTTATCCTTTGAGGCAACTTCAGGAAGAAATCCATTGTAGAATACCAAGGAACCAGCGTATCCTATACTAGCTAAAACAGAACATCCAATTCCATATTCAATATTTTCTCCGGTAAAAAAGTAAAGGCCCATACATGAAAGTGACCCAAGATAAGTGAAGAACTGCATAAAACGTTTTTTCATTCCTCCATAATCTGCAATTCCGGATAGAAATGGTGAAATAAATACAATAATCAAAAAGGAAAAAGATATGGCATAGGAAAAGAGTACAGAATTTTTAATGGTCAAACCAAAAAAATGTACCATTTCTCCTCCAAAGGCTTCCTGTGTTGTACTTAAGTAATAAATTGGAAAGATAGCCGTGGTTACAATGAGGTTGTAAACCGAATTGGACCAATCAAATGACGCCCAGGCATTAATAAGCCGTTTGTTGTTTTTCTGTAACATTTAAATTGCCTTATATTTTATATAAAAATATGAATTTTTAAAGATGCGATTTTTTTACCAATCGAAATCTCTTGTAAACAGCGAAAAACTGTTATTGGATAACTTGAAATCGTTTTTTTTGAATTTTGATTCTTAAAATACATTAACTTAATTTTTATTATCTTGGTACAAAGATTATTAAACCAAACTAAACCTTATTGTTATGAAAAAAACCACATGCCTAATTCTGGTATTATTCCTTTTGCAAACCTCCATTTACGCACAAAGAGACACCATCAAATCAGTTGATGATATCCCCAGATATACTTATAAAATTGACAGCTTGGCATCAGTTGTTTATAACGATAATGATCAATTTCGACAATTATATCTTGAAGTTGAAAATAACTATTTATCATTAAATGACAAATACGTCATATTGGATGCAACGTTTAAAAAAAGTTTGTTATCTACACTTCAATCTATAGATCTTTTTGAAAAACGATATGACGAGGGAAGGGCAAAAACTGAATTGATCAAATCCTTGCAGGAAAAACCAGCCCAAAAAGCTACCTCAGGGTTGCTTTCGTTAACTTATTTAAATACGGTTAAAAATCATAGCCCTGAATCTGATCGATTTAGTCAGATTTACAAATCTGAATTGGGGAAATTAGTCAATCCTTTACCTTATGATTTAGTCGGTGACAATATTAAGAGTAGTAAAACAAGTATGGAAATATATTCTGACAATTTAATAGAAGGCTTAATTAAAGAAAATATGGATCCAGCCTCAAAAGGCGGTGAACTCAGCGGTGATTTTGCCGGTTCATTAATCAACTATAAATATTTGTCAAAATATATTTTACCCTATCAAACAGAAATTGTTGAAGTATATAAGAAATACTTAGGTGATCATCATGTGGAAAAAATTGATATTTGGAAAGGCCGAGATGCTGATCTTTCAGAACGCAGTAATTTACATCCAGTTAATATTACTATTTGGGACAGTGGAATAGATGAGGTATTATATCCAAATAATATGTATGTCAATAAAAAAGAAAAAGTAGACAATATAGACAATGATGGCAATGGTTATATAGACGATATTAATGGCATCGCCTATGATTTACATGACAATAAAATATCAGGAAATTTGATTGCCCTTTCAGATGAACAAAAGGTTGATGTTTCAGAAACATTGCAATTATATAAAGGCTTAAAGGATTTGCAAACCAATATTGAGAGTGATGCAGCTGACGCCTTCAAGAAAAAAATGTCTCAATTAAAACCTGAAGAAGTTAAACCATTTATTGAAAATTTGAATTTCTTTGGTAATTATGCTCATGGAACTCATGTAGCTGGAATTGCAGTTAAGGACAATCCTGCTGCGGCTTTACAAGTGTCTAGAATCACTTTTGGCTATAAAATGATGCCTGAATTACCCACAATTGAAAAAGCGAAGAAAAGTGCCATTGCCACTACCGCAACAATTGAATATTACAAAGCTACTGGCGTTCGTGTTGTTAATATGAGTTTTGGAGGATCCGCTCAGGGAATCGAAAGCGCTCTAGAAAAAAATGGTGTAGGAAAGGATGCTGAGGAAAGAAAGGTAATGGCTAGAGAAATTTTTGATATTGGAAAAAAAGCTTTTTTTGAAGGCATGAAAAATGCACCAGAAATTCTATTTATAGCCGCTGCTGGAAATTCTGATGAAGACAGTGAATTTTATGATGCGATTCCTTCATCATTTGATTTGCCTAATATTCTAACTGTAGGAGCAGTAGATCTAGCTGGAGAAGAAACAAGTTTTTCAAGTTTTGGAGATAATGTAGATGTCCATGCCAATGGCTTTAATGTGGAGAGTTTTGTTCCAGGCGGAGATCTATTAAAAATGTCTGGAACTTCTATGTCATGCCCCAATGTAGCGAATTTGGCAGGAAAAATATTAGCCATTAATCCTAAATTAAGTGTCGAGGATGTCAAGAATTATATCAC
>JAUXGV010000146.1 GCA_030621915.1 Flavobacteriaceae bacterium | reverse complement strand
GATATTGGCGTAGTGTTGTCAGACACAATTTTTATTTTGATTGCCTATTATGGAAGTCGAACCTTTTTAGAGAATCTGAAAGACGACCCTAACTTGTTTTTAATTGGAGGAATCATCCTAATAATCTATGGTTTGTATACAGTATTCTATAAGAAAAGTAAAAAGGTTGTTACTGATAAAGAATTGGTTATTGTTGAAAACAATAATTATTTGGGTTTATTTTTAAAAGGTTTTTTTCTGAACGCTATAAATATTGGTGTTTTGGCCTTTTGGTTAGCCATTGTAATAGCGGTTAGTTCTGGTTTTCAAATGAATGAGCCTAAAATATTTAACTACTTTATTATTGTTCTCATCACATTATTGCTCACGGATTTGATAAAAATTACGGCAGCAAAACAATTAAAAAAACGATTAACTCCCGTGGTATTGAGGAAAATTCGTCAAATTATTGGTGTGTTTTTTATAATATTTGGAGTTGTATTAGCAGCCAAGAAATTTATTCCTGATGATGCTATCAATAAATTAATTAATTGAAACGGACATAAAAATATTTTAAACAAATGAAATCTTGAGGACTAATTGTTTTCAATTTTTAAATTGTACTTAGTGGCTACTTTGTTAAAGACTTCCAATTTGTCATTATTTTTCAAATCATTATACATATAACCAATTTTTTTAGCTGCATCAGCTCGATAAGGTGAATTTTGAGAAGAGTATATGGTATATGCATGTATCAAATTATCTAATCCATCTTCTTGCTGATTGTTTGTATACAAGATTAATCCCAGGCCATAATAACCTTCAGGATCGCTATGGTAAATGGAAATAAATTTGTTGTAATAGATGATAGCTTGGTCAAATTCTTTTTTTAGATTATAGGTAACTGCAATATTCATTAAAGGCATTCTTCCTTCCGGGTTAATTTCAAGAGATTTTTTATAAGCTTCGATGGCTTCTTCATATTGATTAGACTTTCTAAAACAAACACCAAGATTATCCCAAGAAAATGCAAAATTTGGATCTATTTCAATGGCTTTTGTAAATTTTAAAATCGCATTTTCATAATTTTCCTGCTCCATAAAATCCATTCCATCATCGTAAGCTAATTGTGCCAATACGTTTTGCGAAGTTGAGTGTTTGAATTCTTCATTTTCTGTAAATGAGATATCTTTCAAAGCACTACAATTTTCAACCAAATAAGCTTCAATTTTTTGATAAACCTTAGCATCAATTTGAATTTCAGTCACATCCTTTTCGTTTGTTTTAACTTCGGAGTTAAGATTTTTAACAACAGATGACGCAATACAATTTTTAATTGCCTTATTCTTGGTATTATTTTCAGTATTTATTTTTGCAATACATTCGCAGGCATCTTCCGAAATATTTTTTGAAGTGTCTATATTTTTATCTTGGCTATAGCCTAAACAAAATGTAAATAAAATTAGAATCTTAATTATTTTCATTGATTTGAGTTTAAATTCCTGTGCTTCCAAATCCTCCTTTTCCACGTAAGGTTTCATCTAAAACGTTTACCTCGTCCCATTTAGTATGTTCATATTTAGCAATTACCATTTGAGCAACCCTATCCCCATCATTTATGGTAAATTCTTCATTTGAAATATTTGCCAAAATAACACCAATTTCACCTCTGTAATCTGCATCAATTGTACCGGGTGAGTTTAAAACAGTGATTCCAAATTTTGCAGCCAATCCACTTCTTGGCCTGATTTGAGCTTCAAAACCCTGAGGTAAAGCTATGTGTAATCCAGTTTTTATAATTACCCTGCCAAGGGGTTTTAAATGTATTGATTCTGAAAGGTTTGCTCTTAAATCCATTCCTGCAGAAGAAGGTGTTTCATAATTTGGCGTTTGATGTTTAGATTTGTTTATTATTTTAATAGTCATTTTTTATTATTTTTTTAATTTCACTTTTCTCATTCCAAAAAATAATTCCAGTAAAAGTTATTAATAAAATTGTTGATATAAGAATGTTTCCTCTAAAAAAAATAAATGATGAATAAGAGAACCCAATTGAAAGAATTAAATACACGAATATATTTTTTAAGTCATATGGAACCGCATAGTATTTTTTACCGTATTTATAGGAAATAAGTGTCATAAAACCATAAGTTATTAAGGTTGCCCAGGCAGATGCCATAAAGCCAATAATTGGGATAAATATTATATTAATTACAACAGTTATAATAGCCCCCGCTATTGAAAAATACATTCCGTATTTTGTTCTATCTGTTAATTTATACCATATAGACAGATTATTATAAATGCCCAAAAACAGGTTGGCAATTAAAATAATAGGTACTATTGCCAAGGCTTGAAAATATTCAGTTTTCCCTAATAATAAATCTGCAAAAAAATCAATAAAAGAGACTATAATTAATAAAAATATGGCTCCTATTATTGTAAACCAATTTAGAATTTTCGCATAAGTTTTTTTTGCATTTTTTTCCTTGGCGTGATTAAAAAAGAATGGTTCTGCGCCCAATCTGAACGCCATAATATAAATTGTCATAAAAACTCCTAATTTGTAACAAGCAGCGTAAATACCCATTTGCTCTTTTCCTAAATATTTACCTAACAGCAATTTGTCTAAATTTTCATTGGTAACAAAAGCTAAGCTCCCAATCATTATAGGTAGCCCATAATGTAGCATTTTGTACAGCAGTTTTTTATCAAATGATAATTTGAATTTGAAAATTAGGGGTAATAAAAGAATAAAAGTGAATAAACTTGCAATTAAATTGGCGACAAAAATAAAGATGACGGGTGGATTATTTTCGTAAATTTCTATAAAAAAGGGTGTTAAATGGATGTTATTTTTAATTGCATAAGGAATATACCATAGAAAGAATAAATTAAAAAAAGCATAAATGAGTATATTCAAAATTTTATAGGAAGCAAATTTAACGGGCCTATTAGTGACTCTCAAATAGGCATATGGTAAAACTACCAAAGTGTCTAAAGTTGTAACCAAAACCAATATTTGGAAATAGATGGGATTGGCAAAACCAAAATATATGGCAAGGTTCTTACTAAAATAAAGCATTAATACTAAGAATATAAACGTTGTTGTAAACAGACTTATAAATGATGTAGAAATCACTTTACCCTTTTCTTGTTCTTTGGTGAAAAACCTGAAAAAAGCGGTTTCCATTCCATAGGTCAAAAGAGCATTGAAATAAGCAGCATAAACAAAATAAATGGTGTTCTCTGCGTATTTATCTGATTGTAATGTATTGGTGTGTAATTTGACTAATAGAATATTAATTGCTCGAGGTAAAACGGCGGCTATTCCGTAAACTATAGCCTCTTTAAAAAACCTTTTTAATGTATTCAATTGTATTTATTGGATTTATAAAGAGCAAAAATAAAATTAATCCAATATATAAAAAGTAAAGTTTAAAATATTTTTATTTTAAAACAAAAAACCCTCGTCAAAAACAAGGGTTCGCATATTTATAAAAATAAAATATTATGCTTCTATTGGAACAATGGAAACATAAGATCTATTATTTCTTTTCTTGGTAAATTTTACAATACCATCAACTTGAGCATGTAATGTATGGTCTTTACCCATATACACATTTTCACCTGGGTGATGTGTTGTACCTCTTTGGCGAACTAAAATGTTTCCAGAGATTGCACCTTGACCTCCAAATATTTTAACGCCTAATCGTTTCGATTCTGATTCTCTACCATTTTTAGAACTACCTACACCTTTTTTATGAGCCATGATTCAAATTTTTAATTATTTTTTTGGACTTTCTTTCTTAGCTGTTGTTTTTATTGGAGCAGCTTTTTTCGAGGCTACTTTTTTAACAGCTTCTTTTTTAGGAGCTGCCTTTTTTGGGGCAGTTGCTTTTTTAGCAACGGGCTTCTTAGCAGTTTCTTTAACTTCTGCTACAGGCTTCACTTCTTTTTTAGCCGGAGCTTTTTTCGTTGGAGCTTTGGCAGAAATATTTTCAATTTGAATTTCTGTTAAAGATTGACGGTGACCATTTTTTACTCGGTAACCTTTTCTTCTTTTCTTTTTGAAAACAATTACTTTATCACCTTTTAAGTGATTTAAAACTTTGGCAGTAACTACTGCATCTTTTATAGCCGGGGCGCCTAAGGTAATTTTTCCATCATCCAATAAAAGAACATTGTCAAAAGATACTTTTGAACCTTCCTTATCTTGTAAACGATGAACAAAAACCTTTTGGTCTTTTGCTACTTTAAATTGCTGCCCTGCTATCTCTACAATTGCATACATAAATTTATGTTTTTCGCTTAATTAAATAATTAATGTTTGCCTCTAAAAATAGGCGGGTGCAAATATAGTTCTTTTTTCTTATTAGACAAAGGAAAATATAGACAACAGAAGCTATTGAATTTACAATGAATCCTTTTTTGAATTATTGATCAAATATATTCCGAATAGTATCAATCCTCCCGTAAATAATTGACTTACATGTAATTTCTCGCCATCCAAAACTCCCCAAAATATGGCCACTAATGGAATTAAATAAGTTACTGAACTTGAAAATATAGGAGAGGATATCTGCACGAGTCGATTAAACATGGTTTTAGTCAGTGCTGTTCCGATTACCGAAAGAATGATAACATACCCAATAGATGTTGATGAGTTTTGAATTTGATCTAGTTGAAAGAAATCTGTAAACCATAATATGATAGATGCCGGGATTATTAATAGAACTAAATTACCTGTTGTAAGAGTCAAAGCATTTATGTTATTCAAATGTTTTTTAATAATATTTACATTAAATGCATATCCTATAGAAGCGATGAAAATTAATAGGGCATATGTATAGTTTTGGTTTGGATTTATCTCGGATCCAATAAAAATTAAAAGAGCGGATCCAATGAGCCCTATGATGATCCCAATGATTTGTTTTTTTAAAAAGACAAAGCCATAATAAAGAACTCCAATAATTAATGTATTCAAAGGGGTTAGGGAATTTAATATAGATACGATGGAACTGTCTATTTCCTTTACGGCATATGCAAACAAAAAAGCCGGAAAAAAAGTTCCAACTAGGGCCGTAATTGAAATGTAATACCATTGTTTTTTTGAAATAAAAAAAATTGGTTTAAAGCAAAAGACGAGCAAAGTCAGTGAAGTAAAAATAACTCTCAAAGCTCCAACCTGAATTGGAGTTAAGCTAATAAGAGCTTTTTTCATTAAAATAAAAGAACTTCCCCAAATAATAGAAATAATAATTAAAAAAAACCATCTTAACTGCTTGTTATTCATGATAACATTATGATTGATTAGGGAATTATTGAATTTTATTTTTATAAATTTGTTGCATAGTTATTAAATAAAATCAGATGAAAGTAATTAAAGCCCAATTTTTCATTGTATTTCTAGCAATTGTATTTGTTTCATGTGGAAACACAGGTGAAGATAAATTAAAAAATAAGCAAGGAGTTGATAAAAATCAGGAAGTAAAACTCACCAATGTTGAGGTGAAAATTGAAGGAATGACTTGTGAAATTGGATGTGCTCGATTGATTCAATCTAAGTTGTACAAAGTTGAAGGGATAAATTACGCCAGTGTAAGTTTTGAGGAAAGAAGAGGAGAAATCACATTTGATGCTAATCGAATCACTGATGCTGATCTTAAAACTTTAATTGAAGAAATTGCTGGAGGCGACCTATATAAAGTTGTTGGGATTGAAAAAGTGTTAGAGTTTGAAAGGACTGATGATAAAGTAAGTATGTAGCTTTTTTTAGGACTTGATTTAAAAAAACTTATATTTGTTAGTGAAAATCAACTTTAAATTAAACTTATGAAATCTTTTAAAATATTATTCGCAATTGCACTTATTAGTGTCATTGCATTTTCATGTAAATTGGACAAAAAAAATGGTCAAGATTCGGCCGAAGAGGTTATAGAAGTTGAAAAGGAAGTTAGTTCTGAAGAAACTTCAGAAGAAGCTACTGTCAGCAATTCAGAAACAACGGTTGAAGTAGAAACCAAAAGTCAACAAATATCAGTTGTTTATCCCAAGGACAAGGAATTAGCCGAAGAAGTTGCGGAGACGATTCATAGTTTAATCAATGACAACTCTTCTTTAAAAGCTCATTTCAATTCAGCACACGGTTTTGTAATTTTTCCAAAAATCACAAAAGCAGGATTGGGTATTGGAGGAGCCGGCGGAAAAGGATTGGTATTTGAAAATAACAATGTGATTGGATCGGCTAAAATTGCTCAGGCCACATTTGGATTACAGGCTGGTGGTCAGCAGTATTCAGAAGTTATCTTTTTTGAAAATAAAGAGGCCCTAGATAAATTTAAATCAGAGAAATTAAAATTTTCAGGTCAGGCATCTGCCATAGCTTTGAAAGAAGGAACATCCGTTGATATTGATTATCAAGATGGAGTTTCGGTATTTACAAAAGCGGGCGGTGGGTTGATGGCTGAAGCTTCTGTTGGAGGTCAAAAATTTACTTATAAAGAGGGTATCTAACTCCCGCATAAAAAATTAAATATATTATCGAACCTTCTAATTGATATTAGGAGGTTTTTTTTGCTTATATAAAAATTACAGTTATTAAAATCATCATTTTTTAAGTAAATTTTAGATTAATAAATTTTTATTCACCAAATTTGAATAAAATTAACTTAAACTAGATAAATTATGAAATTAATTAAAACGTTGGTATTGTTTACATTGATAAGTGCAATATCATTTTCTTGCAAAGAAGAGAAAAAAGAAGATTTAAATACAGATACGGAAGCTGTGGAAACGGAAGCTATGGAAACGGAAGCTGTGGAAACAGGAACTCAAGATGTTGAATCAACAGAAGTAGAATCTGAAGAAATTAAAAGTACAGCAGCAAAGAGTGCCGAACCTGCTCAAAGTATAGAACATTCTGCTAAAGAAGTTGAAGAAATTAAAACGCAAAGTTTGATTGTAGAAGCAATTGCTGACACACCTGTTATTTATCCAGGTTGTTCTGGAAGCCTTGATGAAATAAGAGCATGTTCAATAAAGGAATTTATTGCATTTTTTCAAAAAGAAGTTGACGACGAAGTTATTAATAGCTTAGATTTGGAAGCCGGAATACATCATATTCGTGGGTTATTAAAAATTGATCAGAGTGGGAAAGTTTCTGTTCAAAAAGTTCAAGCAGAAAAAAAAGAGTTGGAAAAGGAATTTAGTAGAGTGATTGGTTTGTATCCAGTTATGACTCCAGCAACTAAGGATGGTATGCCTGTTAGTGTTTCATTTGTGTTACCAATCAAATATAAGGTCGCCAATTAATCCTGAATAAAATATTTGCAAAACTTTAGATTTTCTTCATAATTTAGATGTTAATTGCGCTCTCAATTAATATTTAATTAAAACTAAAACTATGAAATTGATCAAAGTAATTTTCGCAATGGCTGTAATTAGCATGATAACTTTTTCTTGTAATGAAACAAAAAAAGGTGTTCAAAAAGATGTTCAAGATGCAGTAGAGGCTTCTGAAGAAGCTATAAGCGAAGCAGTTGATGTGGCAGCTGATGCGACTAATGATGCTGTTGAGGCAGCTGGAGAAGTAATTGATTCAGTAAAAGCTGACGCTGAAAAAGCGGTTGATTCTGCCAAAGTTATGGCTGACAGCGCAGTAAAAAAATGTGAAGGTAAATGTTCTGAAGATGGAAAGTCTTGTGATGGAAGTTGTAAGGCATAAGTAAATTCTTTATAACAAAAACAATAAACCATCCGCCTGAGGCGGATGGTTTATTGTTTTTAATTTGTCCATTCCTTAATTTTTCTACTTGGTTTTCCATAACAGAGGTTGAAAATGTTTTGATTAGTTA
>JAUXGV010000155.1 GCA_030621915.1 Flavobacteriaceae bacterium | reverse complement strand
TTTTTTGAATAGATGCCCAAATCATCTACTTTGGCAAAATTTACATCATCTTTTTCCGCTATATCAAGAATTTGAATTCCATCAGCTCCATTTAAAAATTCTCCTTTTTCATTTAATAACTTTAAAGCATTCCATTGTTTTGGATTGTGTGAAGCTGTTAAAATAATACCCCCATCGGCTTTTTCAATAGGTACTGCAATTTCAACGGTAGGTGTTGTAGACAGACCCAAATCAATTATATTAATTCCCAATCCAACCAATGTATTTGCAACTAAGGAGCTAATCATTTTGCCTGAAATACGTGCATCCCGGCCTATGACTACCGTTAATTTATTTTTACTAGAATTTCTATTTATAAGCCAAGTTCCATATGCCGATGCAAACTTAACTGTATCGAATGGAGTTAAATTATCACCTGTTTTACCCCCTATTGTTCCTCTAATTCCTGAGATTGATTTTATTAAGGTCATATGCTTTTTAAGTTTATTGCAAATATAAGTTTTATGATTATCTTTAAACAAATTTAAACTTATTTTAAAATGAAGAAGTTGATCCTTTTTAGTGCCCTTTTATTTCTTTTTATTGGTTGTGTAAATGAGCATAATGAAACTATAGAAGTTGAATCATGGGCTTTGACAAATTTTGTTAAAGTCGATAGCATCAATCCAATTTTAAGCCCCTCGAAAAATTTAAGCTTTGAATGTCCCATAAGCAATAATGAAGTTCGTTGGGAAGAAAGAAACGTGTTAAATCCTTCGGCTGTTGTTAAGGATGGAATGGTTTATTTGTTTTATCGATCACAAGACATCAATGGAACTTCGAGAATAGGCCTGGCCATAAGCGAGGATGGATTACATTTTGAAAAAAAGCCAGCTCCGGTTTTTTATCCAGATAATGATCCTATGAAAGTTTATGAATGGAATTATAAAAAATTATCGGAAGAGCTGTACGAAGAAGATTGTATATCTTGTTATTTTGATGGAATTGAAGACCCGAGAATAGTTGAATCAGAGGATGGAACCTACATAATGACCTATACCGCATATGATGGTAAAACGGCCAGATTAAGTTTGGCCACTTCAACAAACCTTTTAAACTGGACCAAACATGGATTAGTTTTAAATAGTGAAAAATACAAAGATTTGTGGTCAAAAGCTGGTGCTATTGTTGCTAAACAGGTTGACAATAAAATTATTGCGACTAAAATCAATGGTAAATATTGGATGTACTTTGGTGACACAAGTATTTTTATGGCTAGTTCTGATGACCTTATTCATTGGGAAATTGCAGAAAATGAAGAAAATGGCAAAATGATTTCTGTATTACATCCTAGAATGGGCTATTTTGATAGCCGACTTGTAGAACCTGGTCCCTATGCTTTGTTGAGAGATCAAGGCATTTTATTTATTTATAATGCTAGTAATGCTGAAAACTTTAATGATCCGGAATTACCAAAATTTACCTATGCTGCTGGTCAGGCTCTATTTGATAAAGAAAAACCTTATAAAATATTAGATAGAACAGATAGTTATTTTATCCATCCTGATAAAGACTATGAAAAAGTTGGTGAAGTGAACGAAGTATGTTTTGTAGAAGGCCTCGTTTATTTTAAAGGAAAATGGTTTTTATATTATGGTACAGCCGATTCTAAAATTGCTGTTGCTGTTAGAGATTAAATAACTCTTAATCAATCAATAACTTTTTTTAGTATTTATTCCTATTTTACAATGGTAAAATCGAAAGCCCTATTCATACCTGATGAACTAGATCTCCCTACTGTATAAGTTGTTATCTGACCCGAATGCATAAAGGCATATTCTCCTGGGTCAGGATTTTTTATAAACCAGACACGGTAAATGCCAGGTGCCATTTCTTCAAATTCATAGGATATTTGTTGTTTATGATTTATACCCGATTCAGATTCTATCCTATTTGATGAGCCTACCAAAAGTTTCCTTGAATTCTTTTCAACATCTAATTTTACACATACAAATGCATTTGGACTTCCAACCTCATAGCCTGAAAAAGATGATTGACTAGATGTTTCAGCATAAAAATAAAATTCTGGTATGATATTAAATTTTTGACGAGAAGAGCTTCCACCGATAATAACATCTTTTTTTGTTTTAGCAAATCCGTAAGAAATATCTTGAACAAACTTTCCAGTTTTTTTATTACTTGAATATGGTGTAAACTCTAATTTAATAAGATTCTTGTCTTTAAAATAATAGATACCACCAATATGTGGAGATAAAAAATCATTTGGATTCGAGTACACTAAATTCGGATCTGACGCCGCATTCATCATCCCATTTATTAAGGTATTTGACACCCCGGAATTCTTTAAGTTAATTAAATTATCGGTCTCTACATTAAATTGATTGTACGTATTCCCAATTTTATTAAGTATAATTTCATCATCCAACCCTAGTGAAACAAGCTTTATAATGGTTTCGTTTTTTAAAATTTCTTGTGCATGTATTGAATGTAGTATTGACATGCAAAAAATTATAACAAAGATTGGTTTCATTTTTTTTATTTATTAAGTTCGTATTTTTCTTTTTTCTTTTAAAGTTCAATTTATAGCCCGAAAGTTAAAATAGTTTCAAGTCTTTAATTTTGCAGATAACATTGATTTAATACATTTCTCAATTACTCCTTTATAATTTTAAATGACGCAAATTGATTTTCTGATTGAATTTGTAAAATATATAATCCGGAATTCAAAAACTTTAAATTAACTTGTTTTAAATCATCGTTGCTAAGAAAAACCGTTCTGCCATTAAAGTCATAAATTTGAATATTTTCAATAACCGAATTACCCTTCAAATCAATTAGTAAACCGTTTACAAATGGATTAGGGGAAATAGTTGTTGTTTTAAATAAACTATTCTCGACCCCTAATTTACCATCTATAGTAAATATGGCACTATCGTAAAATGACCACATTCCAATGTCATTCAACACTCTGATATAAAACAGATGTTCTCCTTCCGCCAAACCATTGGAATCTACATTAATCAATTGGGTTTGAGATTCAATATTTACCGAAGTACCATTACCGTTTCCCGGATCGCTATCTATAAAGTATTCGGCTGAAACTATTTCAGAAGAAGTTTCGAAATCTTTTATATAAATTATAGCTCTGTCGTATAGACTCCATTTTTCACCTGCTAGTGTTCGTATATAAAAACTATGAAACCCTTCACTGAGTCCGGTTGTAGCAATGGAATAACTTTGTGTTAGTTGGCCTGAATTTGTTTCTACACCTATAATTGTTCCATTACCGACACCTGGATCTGAATCGAAAAAATATTCAGCTGCAGAAATGGCCAGACCTGTGTTAAATGTTGCTATATATAAAGACGACCTCTCATATAACCCCCAATTACCTTCCTCATTTTTTGTCCTTATATACAAACTATGGAAGCCTTCAGAAAGTCCAGTGGTAGCTATGGTAAAACTTTGTAATAAATGCCCGGAGTTTGTATCAACATTCAATAATGTACCATTTCCTACCCCCGGATCAGTATCATAAAAATATTCCGCGGTAGTTATACTTTGGGCACTCGCAAAATAATGCCCCAAAAACAACAATAAAATTAATACCCGTTTCATAAACTTTTAATTTGAGTTGGATTCAATTGTAACTACAATAGACTCTCCTTCTGCCACAGTATTTGTTATTGATGTTATTTTAACTGTAGGAATTCCCGCTGTATAGCCCGCATTATTGAATTCAAAAGGGCCAGCATTATAAATACCTATGTCTTCCCCAGCAACTCCTGCATCAATAGCTGGTGAGCCCGTTTGCAAATGGTAATCATCAATATCAGGATCAAAATTACCATCCAACGCATTCACAAACAATGGGTCTTCATTATCCTTGTTATTTGTTCCATCTAATGCTGTTACATTTCCTGCGTTCAAAGAGTAGGTTAAACAATTTTCAAAAATCACACCATTATTATTGGCATCAAGATTTCCATTTCGATAAATTATACTATTTTGTACGGTAATACTTCCATTTAAATATCCTAAATTTCTTATTGGTTTTGTACTACCAGAAGAAGGTCTGAAAAAAATATTATTTTTAATTACAACGGATTGATAGTTGTTTTCCAAATAAATTGAATTGGTTATTATATTATTTGAAATAATGGTGTTTGTATAATTGTTTTTCGAACCTCCGATATAATGAATAATATTACCCCTAATAATCATATCATCAACTCCTGCATCATCAAATATCATACTGTTTACATTGTTGTTTTCAAAAACTAATTCTGTAAGCGTTGTACTTAAATTGTCAACAATAAAATCCTCGGTAATATGTAAACCACTAAACTTACTGTTAGATGCGTTCTCTCCCAGCTCAATATTTTCAATGAAAGTAGCCTTATCAGTGTCACTATGAGAAAAACCGATAAGGGTTAATGTTTTATCAATGGTGATATCACCGTAATTTGTTTCCGAAGCATGAATATATAGTATATCATCACTATTGGCAGCATCAATCGCATTTTGTAAGTTATTATATTCCGCATTACTACCTGGAGAATTATCGACAGTAATCACATTTTGAGCATAATTCATAAAGACAAAGAGTAATGCCGTGATTAATAGTAATTTTTTGGTTTTCATAATTTTAAAGTTTAATTGGTTAGTATAAATTATAAACCCAATATATTCATGGCAAAGCCAAAAAGGGATTTGATCAGATTCAATTTGACTTCGCATGTAAGCCGTCAATAATCAAATTATTTAAATAATATTTTTGTCTTTAAATCTAATAAGACTCAATAATCGAAATTATATTGAAACCACATGAAATATTCATGGGCAGTTATTATATATAAAACATATAGCTATCCCTGCCTTTCTGGCAAGATTAAGAAAGAGGGGAAAACCAAGTTGTTTTTTACGAATTATTTTTAAACTTGAATTCATAAAATTGACTCAAGTTGACTATAATTTGCTGTTTAACTTCTGTAATGTACAGTATTTAAACATATTATCAAAAATATTACCACAAATTGTTAATCATTTATAGTTATTTAAAATGACTATAAATAATGATTTGACGATGTATTGAAATTAGAGTAAGTTAAAATTAGAAGTTATAGTATATAAGAATTAACCCTTTGTTAATATAAAAATTGAAAATTGAATTAATCTTATACTCAACTTTATATTATGGTGTGTCAACTTTTTTAGATGTTTATATCAAAGTCATATCTACTGATTTTATCCTTGGGCCAAAAAAAAACCGTTTCAATTTTGAAACGGCTTTAAATATTTAGAAAACTTAATTTAGTTCTTATTCACCACGTTCCATTTTCTTTTTTAAGTCAGCCAAACCAGCAATATCACCTAAAGTAGTTTTTTCAGCAGATTCTGCTTTTTTCTTGGCTACTCTAATGTTTTTCTCCTCCTGAGCTTTAAATATTGCAGAATGAGAAATAACAAGCCTTCTGTACTCCTTATTAAATTCTAAAACTTTAAAATCAAGAGTTTCTCCTTTTGATATTTTCGTTTTATCCTCCTTATCCATATGACGTCCCGGAACAAATGCTTCTACATCATCTTGAAATGTAACTATCGCACCTTTATCAGTAATTTCTTTAACGGTACCACTATGAACCGAATCAATAGTGTAGGTTTCTTCGTGTTTATCCCAAGGGTTTTCCGTTGTTTGTTTGTGGCCTAAATTTAATTTACGCCCTTCAACATCCAATTCAAGAACCTCAACATCTAAATTATCACCAACTTTTACAAAATCCGATGGATGTTTGATTTTCTTAGTCCAAGATAAATCAGAAATATAAACCAATCCATCAATACCTTCTTCCAATTCAACAAACACACCAAAATTAGTATAGTTTCTTACAATACCAGAATGTTTAGAACCAACAGGATATTTTTTAGTAATATCGGTCCATGGATCTGGTTGTAATTGTTTGATACCCAACGACATTTTTCTTTCATCACGATTTAATGTTAGAATCACGGCTTCAATTTCATCTCCAACCTTAACAAAATCCTGCGCCGAACGTAAATGAGTTGACCATGACATTTCAGAAACATGTATCAATCCTTCAACACCTTGGCTTACTTCAATAAATGCGCCATAATCAGCAATAATTGCAACCTTACCTTTAACTTTGTCACCTATTTTTAATTCTGCATCTAAAGCATCCCAAGGATGTTTACTCAATTGTTTTAAACCTAATTGGATTCTAGTTTTCTCGTCATCAAAATCTAAAATTACAACGTTCAATTTTTGATCTAACTCAACAATTTCACTTGGATGGTTGATTCTACTCCAAGATAAATCTGTAATATGCACCAATCCGTCAACACCTCCAAGATCGACAAATACACCATATGAAGTGATGTTTTTAACAACACCTTCAAGTACTTGACCTTTTTCTAATTGACCGATGATTTCTTTTTTCTGTTCCGCTAAATCTGCTTCGATTAAGGCTTTATGAGAAACTACAATATTTTTAAACTCATGGTTGATTTTCACAACTTTGAATTCCATATTCTTATCTACAAATTGATCGTAATCTCTAATTGGCTTCACATCAATTTGTGATCCTGGTAAGAAGGCTTCAATTCCAAAAACATCTACAATCATACCACCTTTTGTTCTACATTTTACATAACCAGTAACAATTTCCTGAGTTTCATGAGCTTTATTTACTCTATCCCAAGCCTTAATTACTCTAGCTTTTCTATGTGATAAAACCAATTGACCTGTACTATCTTCAAGTTTATCAACCTTTACCTCAACTGTATCACCAATTTTTAAATTAGGATTGTATCTGAATTCATTCAATGATATTACTCCTTCAGATTTTGAATTGATATCAATAATGGCTTCTCTATCTGTTAATCTAATTACTGTTCCGTCAATTACCTGACGTTCTTCAACAAATCCAACCGTATTTTCCAAAGCTTTTTCAAATTCAACCAATTTGCTTTCGTCAACCGTTTCTATGCCTTCTTCATATTTTTGCCAGTCAAAATCGGCTAAAAACTTTTTAGGATCAACTTTCGTTTCAATTTCAACTACTTCCTCAACTACAACAACATCCTCCGCTTTGGTTACTTCAGCTTTAACTTCAGATTTTGCTTCAACTACTTCCTCAACTACAACAACATCCTCTGCTTT
>JAUXGV010000232.1 GCA_030621915.1 Flavobacteriaceae bacterium | reverse complement strand
TTTAATTAACAATCGGAATACTATTATTTCCATTACACGAATCTAAATTAATCTTAAAAAACAAATCTTTTGGATAAATAGTCTCTGATAAGAAAACGTCAAAGACGAGGCTTTCGAAGTTTTGAAAATCAAGCCTAAAAAATTAAGGCGAAATTCGTAATTCAAATCACAGGATTTAAGAAGGTGTAATTAACAATTTTAGAACTTTATAATAATGAATTCGTGCAATGTCAAATTACAAAGATAATTACGGATATATGCTAATTTGAATGTTGATTTATAATTTATTTAGATTCACATTAAATGCTGGAGCCTCATAATCTTTTGGTATATAATTTGAGGGAATTGTTGTCATGTTACCATCTCTTGAAGAACGATAGTGAGGTGAGAGAATTTCAATTCCCCGTTCATTGCAAACATCTTGAATATTTTGATGTAAATTGGAATATATTCTGGCTTGTTTATTTGGGGTTTTTGTATAGGAGTTTATTTGATAAGATACATAAAAATCATCTAAACTGGTTTGTAATACAAAAGGTTTTGGCTCCTTTAAAATAAATTGAGTTTTTAAAGCTGCTTCAATTAAAGCTTCATACATGTTTTTCCATGGCACATCGTATCCTATTGTTACAGTAGTATAGATTATCAACCCTTCATTTTTGACGTCGCTACTGTAATTGACAGTGTTTCCAGCTAGTATTGATGAATTAGGAATGGTAATTATTTCATTTTTTGAGGTTTTGATTCTTGTAACCAAAAGAGATTTTTCTATTACATCACCTGACGTTTGTGCAATCTTGATTCGATCACCAATTTTAAAGGGTCTCATATAAGTAATGACAAGCCCCGCTACCATATTAGCAATCGCTGTTGAAGAACCTAGAGAAAATAGTATCCCAATAAATACAGAGACTCCTTTAAAAATATTGGAATCTGAACCAGGTAAATATGGAAAAATAAGTACAAAAGAAAAAGCGTACAATAATACCCTAATAATTCCATAGGTTGGCATAGACCAATCTGGATGAAAACCAGCTATTGTAAGTTTTTCCATTTCAATTTCCGAAAATATATATTTCACTGCTTTGATAAAATACCTCATCACCAAGAAGATGACTAAAATACTGAAGAGATTAGGAAGGAAATGCCATACTGCGTATAAAACGCTTTTGAATGGAAGCCAAACCAAGGAAAAAAGTATTTCAGCCCATGCCCTTGAAAAAGGAAAAATACTAAATAATATGGGGAGGGATATGTAAAGAAAAACAAGATACAGCAACCAACGAGATATTTTAAAGAACATTAATATTACATTCAATTCTTGTTCTTCCGTCAGAAAGGTATAATTGTTATACGCCAGATCTTTTAACCATTTTTCTTTATTAGATTGGATATTCACAGCTAATTTCTTATAGCCCCTGTTGATAAGCCAAAAAATTAACCAAGCAATTACAAATACAATAAGTATCAAACCAATTCTGAATAGAGTTTTTGCAAATCCCTTTTCAATTTTACCGAGAACAATTGAATTCACAATTTTTTGATGATGGTTTTTAGCTAATTCTCGAATTTCCGAATTGTTCCAAATTGCATCTGATTCTGACACTCTCATTATTGTTTTTTCTTTATAAACAATTTCAAAAGCATCGTCCGATGTCATTATTTGAATAGAATCAATTATAAGAAAATCATCCTCCGATAACTCGAGAATTTTTGTGGAAATCAAACTGGCTCTTTCTTCAATTGTCAATTCTCCAATTTTGGCATGAATGAATAGTATTGTGTCATTTAAAATTCCCATGACAGGATATCCTTTTACCTTTTTTCTTTGCACATCAATTTTCTGTCTTTTAGAAGTGTAAGACTCATTTTTGGAGGACGCATTAATGCCTGTTTGATTTTTTTTCGGATTATTGACTGATGAAGTGTCAAGGAAATGAGAATTATTTAGCTTTCGTTTTAAATCCATCTGTCTTAAGGAAATAATCTCTTTTTGATAATTTATTTCCGAAAGTATTTGATCATAATCTTTTATTAGCTTTTTATAAACAGAATCATTTTCTGAACTGTTCAATTGTGCAACGAGCATATTAGAAAATAATAGAAATAGAACCCATGTTATATTCTTCAATGAAATGTTCATAATAATTGATTTATTAGTGAAAAAATGGTCGAAAAATTAATTGAAATTCAGTTAATACAATTGACACATTTGCTATTTATTTAAATCCTTTTTATACACAATTGTTCTATAAGGGAATGGGATTTCAATACCTTCTCTTTCGAATCTTTCTTTAACACTTTTTAGCAGGTCACAATTCAATGTAAAGGCATCATCGTTATTCTTAGTCCATACATAGGCTTTAATATCAATTGAGAAATCGGAAAGAGAAACAACCCGTAATGTTACTTTTGGAATTTGATCTTCTATCTCCTGGTCAGATCTCGTATCGATTATCAAGGGATGATTTTCAGCTTCTTCTTTGATTACCTCCATTGCTTTATCAATATTTGAATCATAACTGATTGAAAAAATAATATGCTTTCTTATTCTTTGATCCTGAAGATTACTGTTTATAATGGTTTCATCACTAATAATACTGTTAGGGATAATAATTCTTCGGTTTTCAAAATTTTTAATAATTGTATGCCTTAAAGTAATTTCTTCAACAATTCCCTTTTGACCATCCTTGAATTCAATTATATCCAGGTTTTTAAAAGGCTTGAAAATGAGAATGAAAATTCCGCTTATGATATTTGAAAAAGCTTTTTGAGATGCAAAACCGATAACAACAGCAAGAATTCCTGCGCCGGCAAACAATGCTTTGCCTATAGATCTTAAATATGGAATTTTATAAAAAACAAATGTTATTGCCAAGGTGTAAATTAGAAATCCAACTGAATTTTTAATGAATGAAAAATTCGTTGCATCCGTTTTAAGTTTTTTTGCATAATTAATGATGAATGAATTCAAAATCTTTTTAAAGGATATGACGAGAATTGTTGAGATCAAAAAAGTTCCTAAAATTAGGATGATATAATTTATAATTTCTTGGCTCATTTTAATAAAATTTTATTTGATTTTTCTTTTTTTACTACTCTTGAAATTTCCTTTGTTTTTACTATCATTGATTTTTCCTCCAACCGGATTAATTGTGTTTACCATGCCTGACATAATCGATTTCCATATTAAATTGCCGAATCCTTTATAGGGTACTCGTTCATGCTTGATTTCGGCAATTTTTAGTTTTCCTTTTTTTGTAGGGTTAGAATCGGCCACTACCGTATTTGAAAACCAACTTATAGTTTTATTGGATTCCTTATTTTTCTTAACAAAATATGGTTCAAAATCAGAATAAAGCATTTTCATCCTACCATTACTGCCATATGGGTTTGCTTCAACCTCAAAATCCATACTGTTTAGTATGCCAGATTTAAACCTAATTCCTGCTGCAGGATAGGAGGCTGATTCAAAATCACTGAATTTAGCTTTACCTATTTTACCAGAAAATGAGAATGAATCATCTTCAATGTTTAACGGAATCCTAAAGTTGAGTTTTACCGGTGCAACTGAATTCAACACACCTTTCATCATTATTGTCATCTCTTTCCCGGACTCTAAACTATCTTTAATGGAAGTGATATAATTTGAATTGACATTTAAGATCTTGATGTCAACCGCCATTAATTCTTTAAATCCTTCTCTTTTTTCTCTGTATTTGAAATCACTGTTTTCAATAATTACAGAGTTAATATGAAAGGGTTGTTTCAT
>JAUXGV010000196.1 GCA_030621915.1 Flavobacteriaceae bacterium | reverse complement strand
GAATTTTATTCTTTAGGCTTAGGAGAATACTATACGGTTGCCAGTATCAATGGTAGTGGAACAGGAGATTTGTTGGATGCCATTGTTGAGTCACTGCCTAAAAATGAAGAAGAAATAGTTGATGATTTACCCAGGTTTGCTATCGTTGGAAGACCCAATGCCGGAAAGTCTTCATTTATAAATTCATTGATTGGAGAAGATCGGTATATTGTTACTGACATTGCCGGAACCACTCGTGATTCCATTGATACAAAATATAATCGATTTGGGTTTGAATTTAATTTGATTGATACTGCTGGAATACGAAAAAAATCTAAAGTTAAAGAAGATTTAGAATTCTATTCGGTCATGCGATCTGTTCGAGCAATTGAACATAGCGATGTATGCATAGTAATTATTGATGCCACAAGGGGTTTTGAAGGACAAGATCAAAATATTTTTTGGCTGGCCGAAAAAAATAAAAAAGGAATCGTCATTCTAGTCAACAAATGGGACTTGGTTGAAAAGGATACTCATACAACCAAACAATTTGAAGAAAAAATAAGGCAAGAAATTGCACCTTTTACCGATGTTCCCATTATTTTCATCTCTGCATTGACAAAACAAAGAATTTTTAAGGCAATTGAAACGGCGGTTGAAGTTTTTGAAAACAGGAAAAGAAAAATTACAACAAGTAAATTGAATGAATCTATGTTGGAAATCATTCAACAAAATTCACCTCCTGCATACAAAGGTAAATTCGTAAAAATAAAATACTGCATGCAATTACCTACACCTACTCCTCAGTTTGCATTTTTCGCCAATTTACCACAATACGTAAGAGATCCTTATAAAAGATATCTTGAAAATAAATTACGGGAGATCTATGACTTTAATGGTGTGCCTATTGTAATCTATTTTAGGAAAAAATAATTTTCCCTTCAAGGAAATGTCTAAAGCTTAGAGAGTGTTAAATTTTAATGTCTAATTCAGGTTTATAAAGAAGAGCTAATAAAACTACCTTATAGACAATCAAGTCCGAGAGCTTTTACCAGCCTCCGCTAGCACCGCCTCCCCCGAAGCCTCCACCTCCGAAGCCTCCGCCGAATCCACCACTACCACCAAATCCGCCAGATGAGCCACTTCCAAAACTACCACCTCCTCGATGACCGCCTCTACCCATATTACTCAATATAATGGCATCCAATAATGAAAACCCTCCGGATTTATTTCCTTTGTTATTTCCACCACCTCGACGTCGTCTAGATAATATCATCATCAAAATAAAAAATATAAAAATGATCAATCCAATGGGAATTCCCTCACCTAAACTTTCGGCTTGAGGATTTCCTTGGTATTCACCAGCCATAATTTGAATAATAGCAGAAGTTGCTTTATCAAAACCGCCATAGAAATTTCCTTTTTTGAATTCCGGAGTTATTATATTTTCTATGATTCTTCTTGAAAGTGCATCTGTTAATAAATGTTCAACCCCATATCCGGTGCGAATGGTAATCTTTCTATCATCTTTTGAAGCCAAAATCAAGACTCCATTATCTTTTTCCTTGCCTCCAATACCCCATTTATGAGCCAGTTCTGTACCATACATAGCTGCATCCTGGCCATGTAAGGAATTAATTGTGAGAACGACAATTTGGGTTGAGGTTGTATCGTAATATTTAATTAATTTTTCTTCTAAAGTTTTTGCCTCTGCACCTTTCATCATCTTGGCTTGATCGTAAACAGATGTTTGTTTTTTTGGCTTTTCAGGCAAATAATCCTGGGCAAAAACATTTGCCGAATAACAAATGAATAAAAGAAAAAGGATATTTGTATATTTAAATAATTTTAGAAGCATACAATTAAAAAAGAATTTCATATTTGATGCAAGATACCAAAAATTATATATTGATTTTGATTCAACCTCCCAAATTATTATGATTAAAAAATTACTTATTTTCTTAATTCTCTTCGCTACAATTGGCCATTCACAGGAATTAGATATTAAAAAATTAAAGGGCATGAGTCCCAGATCTATAGGTCCGGCAGGTATGAGTGGACGAATAACTGCTATAGATGTTGTAAACAAAAAACCAAACATTATTTATATAGGTGCCGCATCAGGTGGCGTCTGGAAATCAGAAAGTGAAGGGGTCGATTGGAAACCTATTTTTGACAAAGAAAATCTTCAAGCTATTGGTGCTATAACCATCCAACAGAGCAATCCTGATGTTATTTGGGTTGGAACTGGTGAGGGTAATCCCCGCAATAGTTTAAATGGAGGGTATGGAATTTATAAAAGTATTGATGGAGGGAATAACTGGAAATTAATGGGACTCGAAAAAACCAGGAATATTCATCGTATTATCATTGATAAAAACAACCCAAATACTATTTATGTAGCAGCTATCGGATCACCCTGGGGAGAGCATCCGGAAAGAGGTGTTTTTAAAAGTACAGATGGTGGTAAAACCTGGAACAAAATATTGTATATCAACAACAAAACAGGAGCTGCAGATTTGGTTATGGATAGTTCAAATCCTAATAAATTGGTTGCCGCCATGTGGGAACATAGAAGAAAACCTTATACATTTAACTCCGGTGGTGAGGGTTCAGGGTTGTATATTACACATGATGGAGGTGAAAATTGGGTGAAGAAAACAGATAAAGAGGGTCTACCAAAAGGAGATTTAGGAAGAATTGGTTTGGCAATTTCTCAAAGCAATCCAAAGGTTTTGTACGCTTTGATTGAGGCTGAGAAAAATGCTTTATACAAATCCATTGATGGGGGTTTTAAATGGAAAAAAATCAATGACAACTCAAGTGGAAGAGGATCAGCTGGAATTGGAAATCGACCCTTCTATTATTCAGATATCTTCGTTGATCCACTCAATGAAAACAGAATATATTCGGTTTTTACCTATGTAAATTATAGCATTGACGGTGGAAAATCTTTCCAACAATTAATGCCTGCTTATAACACAAATGTTGGTATTCATCCTGATCATCATGCTTGGTGGATTCATCCTACAAATCCAAGTTTCATGATTGATGGAAATGATGGTGGCTTAAATATCACAAAGGACAAAGGCAAGACCTGGCGATTTGTTGAAAATTTACCTATTGGTCAATTTTATCATATCAATGTAGATAATGAATTTCCTTATAATTTATATGGAGGAATGCAGGATAATGGTTCCTGGGTTGGTCCGGCATATGTTCTAAAATCACAAGGCATTCGTAATTCCTATTGGCAGGAAATCATGTTTGGAGATGGTTTTGATGTAGTTCCCGATCCAAAAAACGCTCGTTATGGTTATGCCATGTCTCAACAAGGGCATGTGGGCCGATATGACCGTGAAACAGGATTGTCAAAAAGTATCATGCCAACCCACCCTAATCCAGATATAAAACTACGATTTAATTGGAATTCTGCTATTGCCATGGATCCATTTGATAGTGACATTATTTATTTTGGAAGTCAATATGTTCACAAATCAAATAACGAAGGAAATGAATGGGAAATAATATCACCTGATTTAACGACAAATGATCCAAACAAACAAAAACAATACGATAGTGGCGGATTAACGATGGATGCTACAGGTGCAGAAAATTATTGTACAATTTTGGCAATTAGTCCAAGTCCACTTGAAAAAAATGTAATTTGGGTTGGAACGGATGATGGGAAAATTCAAATTACAAAAGATGGTGGTGACAACTGGACAGATGTGACTCCAAAAATAAAAAGTTTTCCAAAAGATGGTTGGATTGCACAAATTAAACCTTCTGTTTTTAATAATGGTGAGACCTATATCATTGTAAATAATTATAGAAATTTCGATTTTAAACCTTACTTATTCAAAACGTATAATTATGGTAAATCATGGGAAAGTTTATTAGATAACAAATCAGAAACTTTTGGTTATTGTTTGTCATTTATTCAGGATCCCATTGAAAGTGATTTGTTGTTTTTAGGAACTGAAAACGGGTTGTATATAAGCTTAAATGAAGGAAATACCTGGACAAAATGGACAGAAAATTACCCCAGTGTACCCACTATGGATATGGTAATTCATCCCAGAGAACACGATCTAAATATCGGTACTTTTGGGCGATCATTTTATGTATTTGACGACATCAGGCCTTTGAGAGAAATAGCAATATCAGGCAGTCAAATATTAGATGAAAAAATCAAAATTTTCAGCCCACCAACTGCCTATATATCAACTATACAACAAGCTAACGGTACTCGTTTTGGAGGCAATGCCATATTTAATGGTGTCAACAGAAAACGAGGTGCCATGATTAGTTATGTTATTAATAAGAAAGAGGAAAAAAATGAGGAAAAGAAACCAAAAGATAAAACTTCAACAGAAAAAGCTACTAAAAAAGATTCTTTGATTTTGAATATTTATAATTCTGAAAATAGATTAATAAGGACTATAAAAAATAAAATACCTGATGAAAATGGTTTGCATCGAATGTATTGGCACTTGGCTGAGAAAGGTGTAAAAAGACCCTCAAGAAAAATTAATAAAAGTAAAAATGAGCCCATGGGCGTAACCGTATTACCCGGAGAATACAAATTCGTTATTCAATATGACAATGAAAAGGATTCAACTAATATTATTGTAAAATACGATCCTAGAATTCAAATTTCAAAGGAGATTTTAGAAGAGAAATACCATTTAAAAAAAGAAATTGAAAATAAAATTGACTTAGCCTATAGAGCCTCTAAACAATTGACTGAGTCAAAGCAAGTAGCTAAATATTACAAGAAACAAGCGGACAATATTGATAAAAAATTGTACAAAGATTTCATTAAAAAAAGTGATTCTATTATCAAACAAATTGATGAATTGATGGACAGTATATTAGGTGCAGAGGATAATAGGCAAGGAATAACCTCATCGAAAAAACCGTCCAACATTTCATTTTTATACACCGCAAATTCTTATGTAAATTCATTGCAAAATGAACCGAGTAAAACTGAATTTCAATTGATTAAAAACGCAAATTTAAAGATTGACCCTGTCATGATAGAAATCAACAGTTTTTACAATAAAGAATGGTTGGATTATAGAAAACTAGTAAACGATCTGCACCTATCTTCTTTTAAAGACTATAAGGAGTTAAAGTAAGAATTACCATGCTTATATTCAATATGGCTAGATTATTATTTTATGATCTTGAGTTGGTTAAGCATTTATCATTTTCCCATGTACCTTCTAATGAATTCAATGGTATTATATTTCCA
>JAUXGV010000053.1 GCA_030621915.1 Flavobacteriaceae bacterium | reverse complement strand
TCAGAATCCAGGATAATTATTATTTAAGATTAAAAAATTGCTAGACAACTATTAAGTAGAGATCGTAAAACATGTAAAAGCGGATATGCACTTAGGGCAATTAAGAAAGTTTTTCTAAGTATTTTTGTTGTATTTCATTGACCATATCAACAGATATATTTGGTTTAATAACGCGTAACATATCAATGATTTCACTATTATCATAAAGAATTCCCTTAGCAATATCAAAATTTGTAACAGAAATATTATTTTTTATTTTAAAAGTCATATCTCTAAATTCATCCCAAGTCAATTGCTTTGGAATCAGAATATAATATCTATCACTATTATAGGGAGACTGATAAATTCCTTCAGCAATAAATTTTAGATTGAAAAATTTGTTTACTCGAATTATTGCATCTGTATTTTCTTGTATCCGAACATTTTTTGCAAATTCAAATCCTTTATTCAAATAGGCTCTTTGAACATCCTCAATATGCGAATATCTTGTTATTCCTTTCACTCTAATACCACAATATTTTCTGCTTCCAATAGCCATTTCACATTTGGCTCCTCGTATTTCAAGTTCTTTTTCTTTATTTATTTCTTTAGTAGATCTTAATATTTTTTCAAAGGAAACCGATTTTTTGGTTAGAAACAAAACAGAATTAGGCCTGTTAATTTCAGAAAATCGAGTATAATAAGTAGCTAATGGGTTGGGTATGTGAACTACGAAAGTATTAGGTAACTTATTTCTATCAACGGGATTTATATTTTCTTGTAAAGTGATTTTACCTATTTGTTCACGAACAGTCATAGTTTTTTTTTTGATTGAATGAAATATTTCATTAAAAATACAAATTACTAAGACAAATTGATAATAATTTTAAAATATTATTATGCGCGCATAATAATATTTCATACCTTTGAGGCATGGAAAAAGATAAAACGATTGATCATTCTTTGAGAGCCACTTGGCAAGCTGTTGCGAAGCTCTATAATGAACAAGCTTCTAAGCATGAAAGTACAATGGCAATAGGAATGGCTTTACTGTATATTGATTTCGAAAATGGTACTCCATCTACTTCTTTAGGCCCCTCCATGGGTATGGAAGCCACTAGTTTATCGCGAATTTTAAAAAATATGGAGAACAAAGGGCTTATTTACAGAGAAAGAAACCCTGACGATAAAAGAAGTGTCTTTATAAAACTAACTGATTTTGGCATGGAAAAAAGAGAAATATCAAAATCATCTGTAATTAAATTTAATGAAGCGATTCGTCAAAATATATCCGAAGAAAAAATTAATCACTTTTTTGAAGTAACCGATGTGATCAATAAATTGATTAATCAAAAGGCAATTTTTAACAATTTTTAACCAAATAAAATTTCAAAATATGAAACGACACATTAAAAAAGTAGCAGTGATTGGATCTGGAATCATGGGTTCCGGAATAGCTTGCCACTTTGCCAATATTGGTGTTGAAGTGTTATTATTAGATATTGTTCCACGTGAGTTGAACAAACTAGAAGAAAAAAAAGGATTAACACTTGAAAATAAATCTGTTAAAAATAGAATAGTCAATGACAGCCTTAAGAATTCCTTAAAATCAAAACCTTCACCTATTTACGATCAAAAATTTGCTTCAAGAATTTCTACAGGAAATTTAGATGACGATCTCCATAAAATAAAAAATGTAGATTGGATTATTGAGGTAGTTGTGGAAAGATTGGACATCAAAAAACAAGTTTTTGAAAATATTGAAAAATATCGTTCAAAAGGTACATTAATCACTTCCAATACTTCAGGTATTCCGATTAAATTTATGAATGAAGGAAGAAGTGAAGACTTTCAAAAACATTTTGCTGTAACCCACTTCTTCAATCCTCCTCGATATTTAAAATTATTTGAAGTTGTACCAGGACCCAATTGTGTTCAAGAGATAACTGACTTCTTGATGATGTATGGAGAAAAATATTTAGGTAAAACATCAGTTTTAGCCAAGGATACTCCTGCATTTATTGGTAATCGGATAGGTATTTTTGGGATTATGAGTTTATTTCATGTAGTAAAAGAGCTTGGATTAACGGTTGAAGAAGTGGATAAATTAACAGGATCCATAATTGGACGTCCCAAATCCGCAACCTTTAGAACGGTTGATGTTGTTGGATTGGACACTTTGGTACACACCTCCAATGGTGTTGCAAATAATGCACCAGATGATGAAATGCACGATACTTTTGTAATTCCTGATTTTGTTGATAAAATGATGGAAAACAAATGGTTAGGAAGCAAAACGAAACAAGGTTTTTATAAAAAAATAATAAACGATAAAGGTAAAAAACAAATTTTGGGATTAAACCTTGAAACCCTTGAGTATGGGCCTACAAAAAAAGTTTCTTTCCCTACCCTTGGAATGACAAAATCAATTGACAAGGTAATTGATAGATTTAAGGTTTTGGTCAATGGAAAGGACAAAGCAGGAGAATTTTATAGAAAAACTTTTGCTGCCATCTTTGCATATGCCTCTAATAGAATCCCTGAAATTTCTGACGAATTATACCGAATAGATGATGCCATGAAGGCCGGTTTTGGTTGGGAGCATGGCCCCTTTCAAATCTGGGATGCTATTGGTGTTGAAGCAGGAATCGAAATAATCGAATCTGAGGGTTATTCCGCAAATAGTTGGGTAGGCGAAATGTTGAAGGATGGAAACCAATCATTTTATACAGTAAAAGAAGGTGCCAAATATTATTATGATATTCCTTCTAAAACTTCACTTAAAGTACCCGGTCAAGATGCTTTTATAATTTTAGACAATATCCGCGAGTCAAAAACAATATGGTCAAATAATGAAGCTTCAATTCAACATTTAGGTGATGGCATATTAAACGTTGAATTTCAATCTAAAATGAATACAATTGGGGGCGGAGCTTTACAAGCTATTAATAAAGGTATTGATTTGGCAGAGCAAGAATATGAAGCAGTAATTCTTGGTAACCAAGCTGCAAATTTTTCGGTTGGTGCCAATTTGGCTATGGCATTTATGTTGGCTATTGAGCAAGAATATGACGAGCTTTCAATGGCAACTAAATTATTTCAGGATACGGTGATGCGATTGAGATATTCATCAGTTCCTACATTAATTACTCCGAGAGGTATGACTTTCGGAGGAGCCTGTGAAATGGGAATGCATGCAGATAAAGTGATTGCAGCTGCCGAAACTTATACTGGCCTTGTAGAATTTGGAGTAGGCATTATTCCTGCCGGCGCAGGTACCAAAGAAATGACTAAAAGGGTTTCTGAACTGTGGATAAAAGACGATGTAAAATTAAATCGATTAAGAGATGCTTTTATCAATATAGCCATGGCAAAAGTTGCTACATCTGCCCATGAGGCATTTGACATGGGTTATTTTCAAGAACACAAAGACATAGTTGTAGTGAATGCAGACAGGCAAATTGCTACTGCCAAACGTTATGCTATCCAAATGCTAGAAGATGGGTATATCCAACCTGCTCCTAAAAAAATAAAAGTTCTCGGTCAGCAAGCCTTGGGAATGTTCTTAGTAGGTACCGATAGTTTGGCCGAAGGGAAATTTGCCTCAGAACATGATAAAAAAATTGCAAATAAATTAGGCTATATCATGGCGGGTGGCGATTTATCAGAACCAACGGAAGTTTCAGAACAATATTTGTTGGATCTTGAAAGAGAAGCAATTTTATCATTATTAACAGAGCGTAAAACTTTGGAAAGAATTGAACATACGCTTAAGACTGGTAAACCATTGAGGAATTAATTTCCCATCCTGACCTTCCCAGAGGGAAGGAATTAAATAATTTATGAAAACAAATGTATAACCAATAAAATACCCATGATGCCCTTTCCTTTGGAGAGGGTTGGGAGAGGAATATGAAAACAGCATATATAGTAAAAGGATTCAGAACCGCAGTTGGAAAAGCTCCAAGAGGTGTGTTTAGATTCAAACGTCCGGATGAATTAGCCGCAGAAACTATTGAACATCTTGTTAAAGAGGTCCCAGAACTAGACAAAAGTAGAATTGATGATGTAATTGTAGGTAATGCCATGCCGGAAGCAGAACAAGGATTAAATATTGGACGATTGGTGTCGTTAATGGGCTTGAACACAAATGATGTTGCCGGTGTTACCGTAAATAGATACTGTGCTTCAGGATTGGAAACTATTAGTATTGCAACGGCTAAAATACAATCCGGAATGGCTGATTGTATTATTGCGGGAGGTGTTGAAAGTATGAGCTATATACCTATGGGTGGATATAGACCGGTACCTAATTATTCATCCGCCAGCAAGGGGCATGAGGATTATTACTGGGGAATGGGTTTAACAGCAGAAGCAGTTGCTAATCAATATAAAATATCTCGTGAGGATCAGGATGAATTTTCTTACAATTCTCATGCAAAATCATTAGCAGCAATTGAAAATGGTACTTTTAATGATGATATCCTTCCAATAACCGTTGAGCAAGTTTATTTAGATGAAAATGGAAAGAAGCAAACAAAACAGTATAAGGTAAATAATGATGAAGGACCAAGAAAAGGAACTTCCATTGAAGCATTATCAAAATTAAGGCCTGTTTTTGCAGCTGGCGGAAGTGTAACTGCCGGAAATTCATCCCAAATGAGTGATGGTGCTGCTTTTGTACTGGTAATGAGTGAAGAAATGGTTAAGGAATTGAATCTGGAACCCATAGCCAGAATGGTTTCATATGCAGCCGTTGGTGTTGAACCTCGCATTATGGGAATTGGTCCGGTTAGAGCCATCCCAAGAGCCTTAGATCGAGCTGGTTTGAATCAAAATGACATCGACTTAATAGAACTCAATGAGGCATTTGCTTCTCAATCCTTGGCAGTAATAAACGAACTGGGGTTGAATAAAGATATTGTAAATGTTAATGGAGGTGCAATTTCATTAGGGCATCCTCTGGGGTGCACAGGTGCAAAATTAACGGTTCAATTGCTTAACGAAATGCGACGAAGAAAAAATAAATATGGAATTGTTACAATGTGTGTTGGAACTGGTCAAGGTGCGGCAGGTGTATTCGAATTCTTAGCATAATTAAATAAACATAAGGTATTGAATATTTGGCATTGGGCCAATTATCAACTCAAACTAGGTTTGATCCAAATATTCAATCTTATTTAAATTAAAAAATTAAAAATGAAAACAATCAAAGGAGGTGAATATTTAATTCAGCAAGTTCAAAAAGAAGATATTTTTATCACGGAGGAATTAAATGAAGAACAGAGAATGATGAAGGAGGCTGTTGTCGAATTCATGGATAGAGAAGTTTGGCCACAAAGAGAAAGGTTTGAAAATAAGGACTATGCCTTTACAGAAGAATTGATGAGAAAAATTGGTGAAATGGGACTTTTGGGTGTTTCCATACCGGATCAATATGGAGGCATTGGAATGGGGTTTGTTTCTACTATGTTAGTCACCGATTATATTTCATCAGCCTCCGGATCACTGGCTACTGCCTTTGGCGCTCATACAGGAATCGGAACAATGCCTATTTTTCTTTATGGTACAGAGGAACAAAAACAAAAATATTTACCACATCTTACCTCAGGCGAAAAATTTGGTGCTTATTGCCTAACAGAGCCCGGAGCAGGTAGTGATGCAAATTCAGGAAAAACAACTGCCAAATTAAGTGAAGATGGTAAGAATTACCTAATTAACGGCCAAAAAATGTGGATTTCAAATGCCGGGTTTGCAGAGGTATTTATAGTTTTTGCTAGAATTGAGGATGACAAAAATATTACGGCTTTTATTTTAGATTATGACAAGAACAATCCTAATGGTGTTACTATGGGGGCAGAAGAAGATAAATTAGGAATTAAGTCATCCTCTACAAGACAAGTGTTTTTTAATGATACTGTGATTCCGGTAGAAAATATGCTTTCTGAAAGAAATAAGGGTTTTAAAATTGCATTAAACTCTTTAAATGTTGGTAGAATTAAATTAGCCGCGGCTTGTTTGGATGCTTCTAGGAGAATAATTAATTTGTCTGTAAATTATGCCAATGAGAGAATTCAATTCAAGTCTCCTATTTCTAGTTTTGGAGCCATACAAGCTAAATTGGCTGATATGAGCACTTTAACTTTTGCAAGTGATGCTGGAAGTTATAGAGCTGCAAAAGATATTCAAAATTATATTGATTCATTATTAGCTGAAGGAAAGTCTCATCAGGAAGCAGAATTGGCTGCCTTTAGCGAATATGCCATTGAAGCTGCCATTTTAAAAGTTTATGCATCTGAAACTTCACAATTTGTGTCAGATGAAGGGCTTCAAATATTTGGAGGAATGGGCTTTTCAAAAGAGGCTCCCATGGAATCGGCCTGGCGAGATGCTCGAATCACAAGAATTTATGAAGGTACCAATGAAATAAATAGGTTATTAACAGTAGGAATGCTACTTAAAAAAGCGATGAAAGGAAGTATTGATTTAATTGGCCCTGCAATGGAAGTTGGTAATAGTTTGGTGGAAATTCCTTCATTTGATATTCCTGACTATTCAGAATTACTTTCGGAGGAAAAAGAAATGATTGCTAAATTGAAAAAAGCATTTTTAATGATCTCAGGTAAGGCTGTACAATCCTTTGGCATGGAATTAGACCAGCATCAGCAATTGGTTTTATCTGCTTCTGAAATTATGATAGAAATTTATATGGCAGAAAGTGCCGTACTGAAAGCTGAAAAATTAGCTGATCTATTCTCAGAAAAAGAAGTTGAAGGTCAAATTGCTATGGCTAAACTTTGTTTGAATCAAGCGGTTAATAAAACTAATGAAAAAGGAAAAGAGGCTATTATTTACTTTGCCAAAGGCGATGAAGAGAAAATGATGCTTATGGGATTAAAGCGTTTTACCAAATATGTAAATAACCCTAACCCTATAGAACTTAGAAAAATTATTGCTTCTAAAATAATAGCTGAAAATAAATATTGTTATTAATGTCTGATTTTTCAATTTATCAAAACCCTCATATTTAAATAAATTGATTTTTTTATACTATTTTTTAGAATTACATTTGTTCAAATATAGAATCAAACTTATTTAGATGCATTTAAAAATTATCCCCTCGTTTTTAATGTTTTTTTTTAGTGCAACCATTTTTGCACAGGTAGCAACAGAAATTTATCTTTTTGACCTAAAGAAAACTGATAGTACCTATGTCCTATCTAATCCTATCAATATTTCAGATAATGAAGGATATGACAATCAACCCAGTTTTACTGAAGACGGATTGGCTGTGCTTTTTGCCTCCACAAGAAAAGGACAAACCGATATTGCCAGATATGACATTGTTGAAAATTATAGAAACTGGATTACCAATACAGAAGTTAGTGAATATTCGCCAGCGCCCTATTATGGTAAAAAGAAAAACTTTACTTGTGTCAGATTTGAAAATGATGAACAATTGTTATACAAATATTCTTATAGAGGGAAGAAACCTGAAGTTTTAATACCTAATTTAAATATAGGTTATTATGTTTGGTTTGATAAAAATATAGTAATCACTTTTGTTCTGGGAGATACCGAAACATTACAAGTTTCAAACTTTAAGTATAAAATTAAATATCCCATTGAAGAGAATATAGGAAGATCTTTAAATAGAATCCCTACTCCTTTTAGCAAAGACCCAAGTAAAATAAGTTATATAAGTAAAAGTCATGGAACCCCAGAAATTTATGAAATCGATCCTTTATCAAGTGAGTCTAAATATTTAGTTGATGCAATTGAAGGGTCTGAGGATTTGGCCTGGACGCCTGAAGGAACGATTTTAATGGGTAAAGATGATAAAATATATAAGTTTAAACCTGGTAAAGATAAAGATTGGAAGTCTATTTGGATCGAAAGTGATTTACCACTTAAAAATATAACCCGACTAACGGTGAGCCCTAATGGTGATAAAATAACCATAGTTGTTAATGAGTAAATTTCTGAAAAACTGAACTTAGTAACTTGAAAACGATTAATAAATAGTGTTTTATCTTATCATTTAAGAAAAAATTTGTTAACTAATACAAGATTTTTATTCATCATCACCACTCATATTTGAAATGCCAAAAATTCTATTTAAAATTGGAGATCGTGTCTCATTACTTAATGAAACGACAAAAGGTGTGATTATAAAAATAAAAAACACCATTATAACCCTTCGATCTGAAGATGGATTTGAATATCAATGCAATATTAATGAAATAACAAAGACCGGGAATTTAGATCCATATTTAAAATATTCTATTGACAATGAGTTTTTAAAAAAGGACAATAAAGGCAATAGGAATAAAAATCAAGGTGTAAAATCTTCTCGTCATAAAAAAAAACCTCCTTTAGAAGTGGATTTACATATTCATCAATTAATCAAAAGTAACAAAGGAATGTCTAACTATGAGATGGTGAATTTACAATTGAATACTGCCAAAAAACAATTGGAATTGGCCATTGAAAAAAAAATTCAAAAAGTTGTATTCATTCATGGAGTTGGAGATGGAGTTCTAAAAAATGAATTACACTTTTTATTAAAAAAATACCCTGTTGAAATTATGGAAGCCTCTTTTCAAAAATATGGACAAGGTGCAACAGAAATTTATATCTACCAAAATACGAAATAAATCAAATTCGCTGAATTAATCAGCTAACAAGGTATTGTTATCCAGTCTAACCCTAATTTACTGAAGTTTCAAATTCACCGTATAAATAGGTTTCATCAAAATTTATTGATTCATCACCATTGGTCAAAACCAAATCGTTCAATACAATAATATGCTGGTATGCAAGCACTGTAACTTCATCTTCATCATAAACTGGTTCATTCTGAACAAATATTGTACCTGCAACACCTACCCAATTTTTAATTGTTTTTGGCACAATGGGAGGAATAGATTGGCAAAAGTAACTACTTGTAACTTCCTCGTCAAAAAGGCGATACGTAACGGTGAACAAGCCTGTTTCCGATATGCTAACCGGAAAAACAGGTTCATCAGATTGCTTTATTTGTTGCTCTGTTAGGGTGACAATAAAGGCTTCTTTGTGTTCTTTGGTACTTAACCTGTACAAAACATATTCACCACAATAATTTACTCTTTCTTCAAACTCGAAACTGGCAATTTCAAAATTACCATCATCGCAGGAAAATGTAAATAAAATAAAAATTAAAGCAAAATATTTTTTCATTTGTTTAAATTTAAGACCATTTTTTCACTATTTGAACTCAAAATAAAATCAACGACAAAAATAAAATATTTACTTCACTATGAATCAAATTTTCAAATTATTTTATCACAGATGAATAATAATTTTCCAAATTGTAATTTGGTAATTGTGCATTTACTTTTAACTTTGTCACTCTAAGCTTATCTTCGAGTTAATAATTAATATGTCATGCAAACAATTTATTTTGACAATGCGGCCACCACACCAATAGATCAAGAGGTCATTGAATTAATTACCAAAACCATGAATGATACATTTGGTAATCCATCTTCAAGCCATCAATTTGGGAGGCAATCTAAGGCATTGATTGAAAAATCAAGAAAAACTATTGCCAAGATACTAAATTGTTCTGCGACAGAAATTGTTTTTACAGCTGGAGGTAGTGAAGCTGATAATTTGATATTAAGAAATGCTGTTACCAATTTAGATGTAAAAAGAATTATAACTTCAAGAATTGAGCATCATGCCGTTTTACATACAGTGGAGGCATTGAAGGAAGAATTTGGCGTGCAAATTGAATATGTTGAACTGAGTGAAAAGGGGGATATTAATTATGATCATTTAAATTCACTTCTGCAAATTTCAGAAGAGAAAACATTGGTTAGTTTGATGCTGGTTAATAATGAACTGGGTAATATTTTGGATATTGAAAAAGTTTGTAATATTTGTAAAGCAAACAGGGCACTATTTCATTCTGATACGGTTCAGGGAATTGCCCATATGCCTATTGATCTTCAACAAACTCCAATTGATTTTATTGCAGCAAGTGCACATAAATTTCATGGTCCAAAGGGTGTAGGGTTTGCATATTTTAAAAAGGGGTTTGGTATAAAACCCTTATTAATTGGTGGAGAACAAGAAAGAGGTGCTAGGGCTGGAACAGAAAATTTGCACAATATTGTTGGTATGGAAAGAGCATTGAAACTTGGAATTGAAAATTATAATGAAGATAAAGCCTATATTTTAGATCTTAAAAAATATTTCATTCAGCAATTAGAATCCCATTTCCCGGAAGTTAATTTTAACGGTCATTCAGCGGTTACCAATAAAAGCACATTCCATATTTTAAGTGTTCGTTTTTCTAAGGACTACCCAATGATGTTATTCCAACTTGATTTAAAAGGAATAGCCGCCTCAGGTGGAAGCGCCTGCCAAAGTGGAAGTAATAAGGGTTCTCATGTTTTAAAAGGCATTTTAAATGAGGAAGAATCATTAAAAACTTCGATTCGATTTTCTTTTAGCAAACACAATACCAAAAAAGAAATTGATTATACTTTGGAGCAATTAGTTGAAATTATAAACTAATATTATTTATCGATTATTCGTTTGAAGTATTCCTTTCGGAAAAAATATCTAACAGGTTGTTTTCACTCTTTATCTAAATTTATTTTAATTCAATATTAATCAGTGTTTAATTCATGATTCGCATGACTAATATAATTATTGCCCTTAGTTATATATTTATTGCTTAAACTATAAAATTGACACTTTTAACTTCATAAATATTTTATAAGTTTATGATTTTATCATAGATTTGAATAACCAGATTGAATAGTTCTGAATTGAATTTTTAAATATGTTGCTTAATAAAAATATCAAAAGATATAAATATTACATCCAAAAATTGGTTGTGATTTTTATTCTTTTGTTAGGTGCAGGTTGTAAAAATGATGTGCCAGAGTATTTAGCTATTTCATATAATGCACTACCTGATGAGATAGATTTTAATTTGGATGTCAAACCTATTCTATCTGATAAATGTTATCTATGCCATGGTCCTGATGAAGGAACAAGAAAAGCGGGAATGCGTTTCGATACAGAAAATGGTCTTTTTGCAAAGACATTAAAGGGCAATTTTCCTGTTAAACCTGGAAGAACTGGTAAAAGTGAATTAGTTAGGCGAATATTAAGTGAGGATCCATCTTATATAATGCCTCCTTCAGAATCCCATTTAAGTTTGACTACCAATGAAAAGGCAATACTGCTTAAATGGGTTGAACAAGGTGCAAAATGGAAAAAACATTGGGCATTTATTCCACCTGAAAAATCTCCTATTCCAAATATTTTAAAAGATTGGGAAACTTACAATGAAATTGATGCGTTTATATACGATAAATTGATTCAAAATAATCTAGAGCCTAGTATTGCTGCTGATAAGGAAAAATTACTTCGAAGAGTTAGCATAGATTTGGCAGGCTTACCGCCAACTTTAGGTGAAATAAATGATTATATAAATGATCAAAGTCCAGGGGCTTATGAAAAAGTTGTAAATCGTTTGTTACAATCAAAATCACATGCTGAACGACTGACTTTAGAATGGATGGATGTAGCTAGGTATAGTGATTCTCATGGTTATCATGCAGATGGCTCAAGAATGATGTGGCCATGGCGTGATTGGGTTATCAAAGCTTTTTATGACAATAAACCTTACAATGAATTTGTTACGGAACAATTGGCAGGAGATCTTATTCCTGATGCAAGTAAAGAACAAATATTAGCTACTGGATTTAACAGGAATCACCCGATGACGGCTGAGGGAGGAGCCATTGATGAGGAGTTTAGAGTAGATTATGTTACCAATAGAACCAATACTTTTGGTACAGCATTTTTAGGAATGACTATGGAATGTGCTAAATGCCATGATCATAAATTCGATCCTATCTCTCAAAAAGATTATTTTGAATTGTTTGCTTTTTTTAATAATAACAGGGAGCTAGGAATGACCTTTGAAGATGGGAATTTTGGACCTTTATTATTGATGTCAACAAATGAGGAAGATCAGAAAATTACAGAGATTGATTCTGAAATAGACTCCGTAGAAAAATTAACAAAGACTTTAAAACAACAACTTATCAAAAAAGTCGATTATAAAGAATCGAATGATTTTAAACAGATAACTCCAATAATTCACCATGGATTTGAAAATATTACAAAAAAAGAAAAATATACTAATCTAGATGGAATTATAGGAACTAAAATAGGTAAGGAGGTTGAATTGGTTCCGGGAAAATTTGGACTGGCTGCAAAATTCAACAATCAGTACGATAAAATTGATCTTACCAAACTTGATCCATTCGAAATGTATGATCCCTTTTCAATTTCCATATGGATAAACCCTGCCCAAAGATCAGTTAAAGGGACTACCATGACAATAATTGGCAATGCCGCGGGAAAACCGGAAGTATTTAAGGGTTGGGATGTTCATATTGACGCTGAAGGTCATATTTCTTCCCGTTTAACTAATGTTGCACCCAATAACTATATTCAGGTAAGAACCAAAGATTCAATACCATTAAATGAATGGACCCACATATTAATGACCTATGATGGTTCAACCAAAGCAACAGGATTACATGTATACGTCAATGGACAAAAAACTGCTCAGGACATAGAATATGATCGATTATCCAAGAGTATCATCCCAAGAGCCAAGGGCAATTTGGTGGTAGGTAAATCGCTTCGAGGTCAATCTGGAGATAATGGTATCTTTATTGGTATGCTGGATCAATTGTCAATTTATAATACTGAAATTTATCCTATTCAAGTAGCTTCTATTTTTGAGCAATCTAAAGAAGGTATCGAACCCTTGGTTTGGATTATTAGTGAGCATGAATATTTGGAACAAACTTCCAATTTGAAACAATTATTAAAGGATCGAATGGAATTTATCACTCCCATTAAAGAGATGATGATCATGGAAGAAATGTATCCTCAAAGAAAAACCTACATACTTGAAAGAGGTGAATATAATAAGCCTAAAAATGAAGTTGAAAGAGGAGCACCAAATTCAATTCTAGAATATTCATCAGAATACCCAAAAAATAGATTGGGATTGAGTCAATGGCTATTTGAAGAAAAAAATCCACTTACATCACGAGTGGCCGTGAATAGGTATTGGCAGATGATTTTTGGCAGGGGTTTGGTAAGTACTACCAATGATTTTGGAAATCAAGGAGCCATGCCGTCTCATAGCAAATTGCTAGATTGGTTGGCAGTTGATTTTATTGAATCTGGATGGGATGTACGAAAACTTGTAAAAAAAATCGTTATGAGCAATACCTATCGACAAAGCTCAATGAGAAGTACAAATTTACGTGAAATTGATCCTAATAATGCCCTATTAGCTAGTTCTCCCTCCTATCGTCTTCAGGCCGAATTTATACGTAATAATGTTTTGCATTCAAGTGGATTACTAAATGATACTATTGGAGGTGAAAGTGTAAAACCCTATCAACCGGAAGGTTTATGGATTGCTGGAAATTTCTCTCAGGATCTTGCAAAATATGTTCAGGATAGGGATAAAAAACAATATCGAAAAAGCATGTACACCTTTATTAAAAGAACTGCTCCACCACCCTACATGACCATTTTTGATATGCCAACAAGAGATATATGCATTGTTTCTAGGGAACAAACCAACACTCCGTTACAAGCTCTATCACTATTAAATGACCCACAATTTGTTGAGGCGTCAAGAGCATTGGCGGTCAGAATGAAAATGGAAGGTGGAAATTCTTTGAAAAATCAGATTGAAACCGGATTTTTATTGGCCATAAGCCGCAAACCCAATTTGAATGAAATACAAATTTTAACAGAACTGTATAAGCAAGAATTAAATACCTTTAAAGAGAATAAAAAAAGTGCAAAGGATTATCTCTCAGTTGGAGATTACATTGTGCCAAAAGAGCTGGATCTAAATGATATAGCGGCACTTTCTATAATAGCAAATACCTTATTTAATTTGGATGAAATGTATATGAAAAGATAATATCAACTATGTGTAACCATCATAATAAAAATTATTCTCGTCGGGATTTTCTAACCAAAACATCCTTGGGTCTAGGTGCTGTTGCATTAGGTTCATTGATGAATCCATTGTCAATGAATGCCACTCCCCTGTTAGACTTAAATGGAGATCCAATATTGGGTAAACCTCATTTCCCACCTAAAGTAAAAAGAGTCATTTATTTATTTCAAAGTGGTGCTCCTTCTCAACTGGATTTATTCGACTATAAGCCTTTATTGGTTAAATTAAATGGGCAAGAATTACCGGAAAGTGTTAGACAAGGACAGAGACTAACAGGTATGACTGCTGGTCAAACCTCGTTTCCTCTGGCTGGCTCAATTTTTAAATTTAAGCAACGTGGGCAAAATGGAGCTTGGGTAAGTGATTTAATGCCCTATACAGCAGAAATTACAGATGAACTTTGTTTTATAAAATCAATGCATACCGAAGCTATTAATCACGATCCTGCAGTTACTTTTATTCAAACGGGTTCTCAATTTTCGGGTAGACCTTCCATTGGTTCATGGATTAGTTATGGCCTTGGATCTGATAATAAGAATTTACCCAATTTTGTAGTTCTAGTTACGAAAGATAAAAAAGGACAACCCTTGTATTCCAGACTTTGGGGGAATGGGTTTTTACCCTCTGAACATCAAGGTACACAATTCAGGTCTGGAAAGGATCCTGTATTATTTCTACAGAATCCACCAGGAATATCTGCGGAAACTAGAAAAAATCAATTGGATCATTTGGATCAATTACAGCAATTGCAATATGATCAGCAAGAAGATCCTGAAATTAAGGCAAGAATGTCACAATATGAAATGGCATTTCGCATGCAGACTTCCGTACCTGAAATAATGAATACTGAGGGTGAGCCAGATTATATTTACGATATGTATGGTGAGGATAGTAAAATTCCAGGTACTTACGCTGCTAATTGTCTATTAGCGAGAAGATTGGTTGAAAAGGATGTGAAATTTATTCAATTGTATCATCAAGGTTGGGATCACCATGGTGCCCTTCCTGATCAATTAAAACGCCAATGCAAAGAAACTGATCAACCAACGGCAGCTTTAATTAAAGACCTAAAACAAAGAGGATTATTGGAGGATACTCTTGTGATATGGGGAGGTGAATTTGGGAGGACAAATTATTCTCAGGGAGCTTTAACGCCTACCAATTATGGAAGAGATCACCACCCCAAATGTTTTACTATTTTTATGGCAGGTGCCGGAGTGAAAAAAGGAATGGTATATGGAGGTACTGATAATTTTGGATATAATATTGTTGAAAATCCGGTTCATGTACATGATTTTCAGGCAACACTTTTACACCTTATGGGTGTTGACCACGAGCGTTTAATATACAAACACCAAGGCAGAAGATTCCGTCTTACTGATGTTAGCGGAAATGTGGTTAATGATATTTTAGTTTAAGGATTAAATGATAAAAATTGGACGATAATTTAATAGTTTTTTTAGGGCGCTTTCATCCTTTGGTTGTTCATTTACCCATTGGCATATTATTATTGGCAGGATTGATGCAATTAATTTCTTTAAGAAGCAAGAGTTATACCAGGGCTTTAAATCCTGCTATTTCTTTTACTTTATTTTGGGGTGGAATCTCATCACTTG
>JAUXGV010000062.1 GCA_030621915.1 Flavobacteriaceae bacterium | reverse complement strand
TTTTTAGAAACGCTTGATATTCTTTGTAAGATTCGGCATCATTTTTTGAAAATGTACTGATTCCTGCGGCTGTTGAGTTAACATCTGACTGGATTGTAACACTATTTCCGTCCTTGGCTAAAATTGTCACATCTGCTCGATTATGATCAACTTCTAATCCGAATTTCTCAAGTTGAAGATCTTTTATTACTTGTAATCTAACTCCACTAGTATCATGCAAAAGCCCAGTTGTTGTATATCCTGGATAAAATTCTTCTCCAGCAGCGATACCGCCAAGAACTTTTCTTTTCTCAACAAGAAGCACTTTCTTTCCTTTTTTTCCTAGCATTGTTGCGGTAGTCAGACCATTATGTCCTCCACCAATAACTATGATATCATACTTGCTCATATCGCTTTTTCTTTTAAGATGGATTTTGCTGACAATTCACCTCCTGAGCCCATAATGCCTCCTCCTGGATGTGTGCCAGATCCTGACATCCATAAATTTCGTATGGGTGTTTTATATTTTGCATAACCGGATATTGGTCTTTGGAATAGCAATTGTTCAAGCGTAAGTTCACCTTGAAAAATATTACCTTCTGTAAGACCAAAAGTTTCCTGTAAGTCCCATGGAGTAACAACCTGTCTATGTTCAACCAAACTATCAATATCTGGCACATATTCCTTAATCGTTTCTTGAATGGTATCACCAAATTTATCTGATAATTTAGGCCAATAATTCGCACCTTCTTTAATATCAAAAGGGGCGTATTGTGCAAAACAAGACATAACATGTTTGCCTGGAGGTGCCAACGTTGGATCCGTTAAGGATGGAACAACAATATTGATATAGGGCCTTTCTGAAAATTCGCCATACTTTGCCTGATCGTAGGCTTTTTCAACATAATCAACATTTGGAACTATGGCAATATCACCTTTCATATATTCTAGACCCTTGCGTTTTCTGCAAAAATTAGGAACCCCGCTTAGTGCAAAATTGACCTTACCTGAACTACCTCTCATTTTAAATCTTTTGATTTCCTTGGTAATATCTGAGGAAAGATTGTTTTCTCCAATCATTTTTAAATAGGTTCGGTTAGGATCTAAGTTAGAAACAACTATTTTAGAATCTATTTCATCCCCGTTTGCTAAAATAATTCCAGTGGCTTTCCCATTTACTATTTTAACTTGAGACACATTAACATTTGTTCTAATTTCAGCTCCAAAACTTCTAGCAGCATTAGCACAAGCATTGCTCACACCCCCTGTTCCTCCTTTTGAAAATCCCCAAGATCGAAAAGCACCATCCAATTCACCCATATAATGATGTAAAAGCACATAGGCTGTTCCCGGAGAACGAACACCTAAAAACGTTCCAATAATTCCACTTACAGACATGGGCCCTTTTAATATTTCAGATTCAAACCATAAATCCAAAAAATCTGAACTACTCATCGTTAATAATTTGGTATTCATATGCAGTAATTCTGATCCCAGATTTTTGAATACCTTACCCATTCTCAATAATGATGAAAGCTCTTTAGGATTGATGGAAGCCACATCTGGTGCCGGATGATCAATAACCTCTTTAGCCAGTTTGGCCATATGGGTCATTACTTTGCTGAATTCACCATAGACCTCAGAGTCCTTTTTACTGAAACGGGCAATTTCTCTTCGTGTTTTAGAGGCATCACCCCATTTACAGAGTCCAAGGTCGCCATCAGGAAGGGGTTGATATGAAGCATCCATAGGAATAATATTATATCCATGTTGAACAAGGTTTAACTCTCTTATGATGTGTGGTCTAAACAAACTAACAACATAACTACAAACCGAAAATGTGAATCCCGGATGTATTTCTTCAGAAACAGCTGCACCTCCAAGAACATGTCTTTTTTCCAATACTAAAACCTTTTTTCCTGCTTTAGCCAAATATGCAGCATTGATCAATCCGTTGTGACCTCCGCCAATTATTATTGCATCGTATTTTTTGCTCATCATTTTATCTATTAAGGATTGATCGTTTTCTTTTTGGATTAAAAAATTGAGATTTGACAACTACAGCTCTTATCAATTCTCTATGGTGTTCAACCATCACTTCAAAATTTACTTCTGTTCCGGGTTGGGCATATGCAATTTCAATGGTAGCAAGGGCAATATTTTTTTTAAGTAAAGGAGACCATGTTCCGCAAGTAGCATATCCAATTTGTTTGGATTTACCTTTATTGTGATATATAGGAACGGAATATCGCCACGCACCAGCATCTGTGTGAGGGGGTAATCCATGTTTTTTATACAATGCTTCCAAATCCGTCCAATTGATATCAATTCCGACTGTTGCCCATTTGGACCCATTTTTATTTTCATTTTTTAAAGCTTTTTGGCCTATAAAGGGTTCTCTGTCCAAATTGACAGTCCAACCTAGCCCAAGTTCATAGGGTGAACTCATTTGCTCAGGAATAAGGGCATGTAAAGAACTGTGATAATCAACACCATTCATTATCAAACCTGCTTCGATCCTAGCAATATCCATGGCTGCAATACCAGCCATTCTTATATTATAATCCTGTCCGGCATTCCAAACAGCATCAAATAGTTTTAACGCATCTTCATTTTGAACCCATAATTCAAATCCTAAATCTCCAGTATATCCCGTTCGAGAAATTTTAAACTTAAATCCATTAGACTTTGCATTTGTTGTCCAGAAAAACTTTAAATTATCTAAATCGGCATCACACATCTTTTTAAGAATATCTCTTGAAGTTGGACCTTGCAATGCTAGCCCGCAAAAACTATCGGTTATATCTTCAATTTGAACATCTAGTTTTTTAATAAATCTCGAAAACCATGAATAGGATGGATCTGCTGCAGTCAAAAAATATTCATTCTTGCCAAACCGCATAACGGTTCCATCATCTATAACCATCCCTTTATCATCACACCAACAGCAATAGGTGGCTTGATTTAATTTCAATTTACTAATATCTTTAACCATAATTCTTGACAAAAACATACCTGCATCCTTACCGGTAACTTTATATTTAAAAAGAGGTGTGATATCAACTAATCCGGCTGAATGTCTGAAGGCATAATACTCAAAATCTGAAACCACATTGTAGGAATTGGCGGCAAAATAGCCAGCCCAATCCTTCCAATCAAGGGCTTTATTAAGTTCCGAGGTTCTTGGGTGAAATGGTGTTTGTATGGGCATAGGAAATTGATTTAAATTATTTGAACCGATTGAATATTCAATAATTGCTAATTATGATAATAGGGTAAAATAGAATATGAAGTAACTGAAGTAAAGAAACTTATAATCCTGGAATTAGAATCCAAGGCATTTTAGAAATATCGGTTGTTTTGGTACTCATGCTTGGCTAATGTATGATTTTTATTTTCAAATCAAGACAACATTACGTGGAAATAGTATTTTTAGTGCTGTATTTATTAATTTTTCTCAAATATAAATCATAGAAAAGAGGTGAAATAATTCACCCCTTTTCTAAACACAATAATTAACCAGAAATTAGCCATTTTTTATGGCTGCCTGAGCTGAAGCCAGTCGGGCAATAGGAATTCGATATGGGGAACAACTCACATAATTCATTCCTGTATTATAACAAAACTCAACAGAACTTGGTTCACCTCCATGTTCTCCACAGATTCCAACTTTTAAATTGGGTTTTATACTTCTACCTTTTTCTGTTCCCATTTTAACCAGCTGGCCAACACCTTCTTGGTCAAGAACTTCAAATGGATCGACAGCTAAAATTCCTTTTTCTAGATAAGTTGGTAAGAATTTACCTGCATCATCTCTGGAATAACCAAAAGTCATTTGTGTCAAATCATTGGTTCCAAAGGAGAAAAAATCAGCTCTTTGAGCAATTAAATCTGCTGTTAATGCTGCTCTTGGAATTTCTATCATAGTGCCCACTAAATATTCAATGGTCTCATTTCGTTCTTCAAATACTTGATTGGCAGTGGCTCTGATAACTTCTTCTTGCGCAATATATTCTTTTAAAGTACCTATTAATGGAACCATGATTTCAGGCTTCGCTTCAATTCCTTTCAACTTTAAATTTAGAGCTGCCTCAATAATAGCCCTGGTTTGCATTTCGGTGATTTCAGGATAAGTGTTACCCAATCTACAACCTCTATGCCCTAACATAGGATTAAATTCATCCAATTCTGCCACTTTATTTTTAACAGCTTGTAAGGATATATGCATTTCTTCCGCCAAATCTTTCTGAGTTGCCAACTGATGAGGTACAAATTCATGAAGTGGTGGATCCAATAATCGTATAGTTACTGGTAAACCCTGCATTGCCTCGAAAATACCCTCAAAATCGCTTCGTTGCATAGGCAATAAATCATTCAATGCATGCTTTCTTCCTTTGATAGTATTGGCCAATATCATTTCTCTCATAGACTTGATTCTATTGGTTTCAAAAAACATATGTTCCGTTCTCGTCAACCCTATACCTTGGGCTCCAAAACTTTTGGCTATTTTTGCATCTTTAGGAGAATCGGCATTTGTTCTCACTTTCATGGTGGAATATCCATCAGATAATTTCATAATTTCGGCAAATTCACCACTTAATTCAGGTTCAATGGTAGCAACTTTCCCTTCAATAATATTACCTGTGCTTCCATTTAATGAAATCCAATCTCCATCCTGATATACTTTGCTATCAACGGTAAGCGTTCTCGTTTTATAGTTAATTTTAAGTGCGCCGGCACCTGACACACAACATTTACCCATACCTCGGGCTACCACAGCTGCATGTGAGGTCATGCCTCCTCTTGCAGTTAATATTCCCTTGGCAATATTCATGCCTTCTAAATCTTCAGGCGAAGTTTCTATTCTCGTTAAAATGGTATTTTTATACTTATTTGCTTCCTCTGCAAAGAAAACTATTTGGCCAGTTGCTGCCCCAGGCGAAGCAGGTAATCCCTGGGCAATAATTTGGGCTCTTTGTAAAGCATTAGGGTCAAAAACAGGATGTAATAATTCATCCAATTTATTGGGTTCGATTCTTAATATTGCTTCTTTTTCATCGATTATTCCTTCTTTTAACAATTCTATGGCAATTTTAACCATGGCTGCACCTGTGCGTTTTCCATTTCTGGTTTGTAGGATCCAGAGTTTACCATCTTGCATGGTAAATTCCATGTCTTGCATATCCTTATAATGCTTTTCAAGTTTATCCTGATAGTCATTAAGTTCTTTAAAAATCTCAGGCATTAATTCATCCAAAGAAGGATAATTGGCAACTCTGTCATCTTCTTCAATTTGAGCCAATTTAGCCCAGCGCTGAGATCCTAATCTTGTAATCTGTTGTGGAGTTCTAACTCCAGAGACAACATCTTCACCCTGTGCATTTATTAAATACTCTCCATTAAAAACATTTTCTCCAGTACCCGCATCACGGGTAAAGCAAACTCCTGTTCCTGAATTTTCACCCATATTTCCGTAAACCATGGCTTGCACATTAACAGCAGTGCCCCAATCGGCAGGATATCCATTCATCTGCCTATAATATATGGCCCTGTTACCATTCCAGCTATCAAAAACAGCCATAATAGCACCCCATAGTTGATCCCATGGATCGGTAGGAAATTCATTGCCAGTTTTTTTGCGAATGTTTTCCTTGAAGTCATATACCAAATCCTTTAAGTCCTGAACGGTGAATTCTGTATCTAATTCAATATCTCTTTTGTGCTTTAATGCCTCCATAATTTCTTCAAAGGGATCTATATCTTCTTTGGTCTCTGGCTTCATACCCATTACCACCCCACCATACATTTGAATAAATCGTCTATATGAATCCCAGGCAAATCTTTCATTTTTGGTTTTTTTAACCAATCCAAGAACCACTTCATCATTTAAGCCCAAATTTAAAACCGTATCCATCATTCCCGGCATAGAAACTCTGGCTCCAGACCTAACAGAAACTAAAAGAGCATTTTCCTTGTCGCCATATTTGGTTCCCATGATATCCTCAATATTCTCAATAGCATTTTCAACACTTTCTCTGATAATTTCAACAATAGCTTCCTGGCCTAACAAATTGTATTCAGTACAAACTTCGGTTGAGATCGTAAATCCCGGAGGCACCGGAATACCAATCAAGCTCATTTCAGCCAAATTGGCTCCCTTACCACCCAATAAATTTTTCATGGAACTATTACCATCGGCAGTTTTATTTCCAAATTTGTAAACTCTTGTTGTTATTTCTTGAAGTGTCTCCATTATCTGTTATTTTAAATTTCTACCCAAATTTACAAACAGTTGGAATGATTATAGGTGACTTATATCATGCAATGGTGGAATCAATTTGGGAAAAATACAAAGATGAAACATAGTAAGAAACAGGTATAAGATTTGGTTGACGACGATTATAAATTTCCATCACAAGTAATGAGATGCAAATTATGTCATGATTTATTAAGGGTTTATTTTAGATTGCCACACTGCATTGCCTTCCGTTCTCAAAGACGTTAAATGTCTTCAAGGAGGAATAAGGTACAAATGACGTGGTGATTTTATAGGAGATAATTTATTAATATTAATAATCTGCTCCCAACAATTCACCGCTCAACTGCAACAATCTTAACTCTGCAACCTTAGCCGCATATTTGGCTTTATTATAATTGTTGACTGCGTTTAAAAAATTTACTTGTGCCAATCGAAATTCCACGGAAATGATCTGTCCGAGTTGAAATTGTTCTTCACTACGGTTAAAATTTCTCTTATTGGTTTGAACATTTTTTTTCTCGGCTTGCAAGATGAAGAGGGAATTTTGATAAGTTTCCCAGGCATTGGCAACATTTCTTTCCAAATCCTGTTCTATTTGTTGCTTTTCAAGATTGCTGTTGTCGATGGCAATTTTGGCATTTTGAACCCTGGTTTTGGTAGTTCCTCCGTCAAAAATATTCCATGATAAATTTACGCCTCCATTAATCCCTGTACTGGTTTGGGCGGCGAGTGAAAAAGCATTGCTGGTTGATGATTCAGTATCAAAGTTACTCCATCCATAACTACCATTGATACCTACTATTGGCATCCATCCTGATTGATTTATTTTCAGATCAAATTCGCTTAGGTCAACATATTTCTCAGCCTGTAAGAGCAAGGCATTATTATCCCTGGCCGAGCTAAGTAAATTTTCATAGGTAAGATGCAGTGCATAATTTACAAGGGTATCAACTGTAAAATCCGTATTAACACCTCTTCCTAATACTACGTTTAAATCTCTTTTGGCATTTGATAATTCCCGTCCAATATTTAAATACTCGATACTGTCATTATTAACATCAACTTCAGAGTTTAAAACATCCAATTGGGTATTCTGGCCATATTCATAATTGTATTTTTCACGGAGTAATCTGCTTTTTGAAATTTCTAATGATTGTTTTTGATTTGATTTATTTTCAGTCAATCTAGCAACATCATAATAGGAAGCTAACAATTGTAAAAGCGTATTTTCAACAATTTGCCTGGCTTGAATTTCAGATAAATTGTACAAATCCTGAAGTTTTTTGTAATTATACTTTCTACCCAATCCATCAAAAAGTAAATAATTCACTCCTACAGAAGCATTATATGAATGTCTGGTGGTCGTATTTTCCTGATGAGAACCGTCCTGAAATTCATTATCATTATCACTTTTATCATAGAGAGCACCTCCGTTAGCAGATAATATTGGCAGGTATCCAGAGTTATAAATACTGGAACTATTTTTCGCTGCTTCCACATTATTATCGGTCACCCTGATATCAAAATTATTTTCTAAAGCAATATCAACAGCTTCTTGTTTGCTCAATTTTTCTTGAGCCCAGCCAAATTGAACACCTAAAAAAAATAAGATGCTTAATATTAGTTTATTATAATTCATTGTTTTCTGATTTTAATTCAATAATGGCTTGTTCAACTTCCTCTTTTGTTACTGGTTTTCCCGTAATCATCCATTTTACAAATACTTTAATATTATTGGATACAGATAAAAATAAAGGCAACATCACCAGTGTCAAGATCGTTGCGATTCCGATACCATAAGAAATAGACAAAGCCATTGGTTTTAAAAATTGGGATGCTCTACTTTTTTCCAATAATAAAGGTGCGAGACCCGCAATGGTGGTTATTGAAGTTAAGACAATAGCTCGAAATCTGGATATTCCTGCTTGAATAATGGCATCATCGAATTTCATCCCTTCTTTTAGATAACTATTGAATTTCCCAATTAATACCAACCCATCATTGACCATAATACCTATCAAAGCAATAATTCCCATCCATGATAAAATATTCACTGCAAAACCATGTATCCAATGTCCCCAAACCACGCCGATTAAACTGAATGGAATCATTAGTATCAATAATATGGGTTGATCATAAGACCTAAAAGTAAAGGCGATGGTAATATAAATTAAAATTATTACGATAAGCCCTACCTGTTTTACGGAACCAATAGTTTTTTCGGCCTCTCTGTTCTGACCTTCATAAGATGCGGTAACCGTTGGATATTTAGATAGAATTTCCGGAAGTATTTCTGCCTTAATATTTTCTAGAATATCAGTGGCACTGGCCTTCGCACTTTTTAAATCTGCGGTGACCTGAATTTCACGTTTACTATTCAAATGGTTAATTAACACATCACCACGTTGAATTTCATAAGTGGCAATTTCCGAAAATGGAACCCGATCACCTGAAGGGGTTGTGATCCACATATCGTCTAAATTTTTTATTGATGACCGATCCTCTCTCTTATAGCGAACCCAAACCTTAATTTCATCCTGACCACGTTGAAATCGTTGTGTTTGTAATCCGAAGAAACCAGATCTTACTTGACTCATGACAGATTGAAGATTCAATCCCAATAAAAAAGCATTGTCTTGTAATTTTATTTGAACTTCTTTAATGCCTGCAGGGTCATTGTCGGAAATATCCTTTAATAGAGGGTTTTTATTTAGGATATCCTTGAGTTCAATTTTGGCTGCTTTTAATTCGGCAATATTATTACCTAATAAAGAGACGGCAATTGGACTTCCCCCAAAATTACTTCCCGAACCAAAGGTAAGGCTCTCAATTCCATGAATTAATCCGACTTTGTCCCTAATCACTCCGGTAATTTCTTCAGAAGAAAAATCTCGGGATTCTCCGGGAAGCAAGTTGATAATTAAACTGCCATTCGAAGATCCGGGACCAATACGCTTAATGATATTCTGAATTACCGGAATATTGCCCGTCTGTTTATCGGTAAACTCATCACTGACTTCCCAGGCAAGCTCTTCAATTCCTGAAATAATCGAATCTGTAATCATTTCATTAGTACCCTGAAGCATGGATAATTCAATGGATATTCGATCGCTGGCCATTGATGGGAAGAATGAAGTTCTAACAATTCCTCCACCAATACCACCTATACTGAAAATAAATATAGCAATTGGTATGGCAAAACCCAGTGCCTTGTTTTTAAGGAAAAACCTTAAAAACGGCACATACCAATTGTCTCGCATATAAAAAAGAATTATTTCAGCTTTTTTATTGATATCATGAAAAAATTTAAAAATACCTTTTCTTTTCTTTTTCTTAACCTTCAATGCTTTCGAATGGGCGATATGGGCAGGTAAAATAATCAAGGCCTCTATTAATGATACAGATAGGGTTAATATTACAACCGCTGAAACTTCTCCAAAGAAATCACCAATCCCACCATCTACAAAAAAGAAGGTTGAGAAAGCTATAATGGTAGTAAGGATAGCGGATACAATGGGAGGAATCACTTCTAAAGTACCATCAATTGCAGCATTAATTGGAGATTTCCCTTTTTCATAATGATGATAAATATTTTCACCAATTACGATACCATCATCAACCAGGATTCCAATTACGATAATCAAACCAAAAAGGGACATAATATTGATGGTAATACCTAAGCTTGAAGCAAAAATAAACATTCCAAAGAAGGCAATGGGAATTCCTACGGCAACCCATAGTGCTAAGCGAATATTTAGGAATAGAGCCAAAAAGAATAAAACAAGCATTACACCAACAATGGCATTATTCTTTAATAATTCTGTCCGTTCATTTAAAGAGATAGACTGGTCATTTGAAACACGTAATTGAACGTTTTTATGCTGTTGGTTAAATTTTTCAATGTATGTATTAATCTGATCAGCAGAAGAAAGCAAATCCTCACTATTGGTATTGCTTACTGAAATGCTAATGGATTTTTTTCCATTAAAAAAGATTCTATCAGGATTTTCAGACCATGTATCGGAAACATCGGCAATATCGCTTAATCTAATGATATTTCCTCCAGACTCACCACGAACCACCAAATTCAACAATTCGTTTCCATAATAGTTTCTGTTTCTTGCTCTAATTAAATAATCTTCGTCATCAGTTTTTATATTTCCACCGGAGATTAACAGATTAGATTTACTCACAGCATTGGCCACTTCGGTAAAAGTCATATTATAAGCGCGTAAATCATTTTCACGGACAGCAATTTCAATTTCCTGAGCAGGAAATCCTGATAAATTCACTTGGGATATACCTTCTATACCTCTTAATTCATTTTCAATATCTCTGGCATAAATTTTTAAAGTAGCCAACGAAATATTCTCCCCTGTAATTATAAAGGTAATGGTTGGCCTAATATTTTCAATTTTGGCAATAACCGGAGGCTCCATTCCGGATGGGAAGGAGGGAACTCGGTCAACAGCATTCTTTACATCAGCCAAGACAACATCTATATTTTTACCCTTGATGGTTTCAATATTAATGGTGGCTGAATTTTCTTGTGATGTTGAGGTTACCCGATCAATACCTACAATTCCTTTTAAATTATCTTCAATTTTCAGAACCACCCCTTCTTCCATTTCCTCTGGTGAAGCACCAGGGTAGGTAAGTCTCACCATGATATTTCTAGAATCAGACAGTGGAAAATATGAAGATTTCATAGATTTTGCACCCAAATAGCCAAATATTAAAAAGGCTATAATAATGACATTGACTGCCACTGGATATTTGATAAAATAAGTGATTATTTTTTTCATCTTAACTTATTGATTAGATTTTTTATCGGCTTCAAATATTTTCACCAACATACCTGAATAAGCCCCGGGTACAGGTTTTGATAATATTTGAGTACCATCTTTTAATCCTTTAACCACCACGGAATTTTCATTGGAATAAACAGGGGTAATTGCAACCAAATCCAAAACAGAATCATTAACGAAATATAATTGGGTATTATCAATAATTAAATTTCGCGAAACTTCATAAGCATTTTCTTCTGCCTTGGCATTCAATTCTACTTCTAAATATTGACCTTCTTTTAAATTTCTTTCATTGACTTCTATAAAGGCATCAATTGTCTGAGTTGATGAATTAACCTTTCCATTAATTCTTACCACTTTTCCAGTCCATGATTTCGTTTTTTCAAGATTATTGAGTTTTACCTTTTTTCCAACTTCTAATAAATCACTATATTCTGATTTTATTGAAACGGCAATTTCATAAATACTGGGATCAATCATTTCCCCCAGTTTTTGACCTGGCCGCACTAAAGTTCCTGCATCAACCAATGTTTCTGTCAGTACTCCTGAAAAAGGAGCTCGAAGGGTATATTTGCTGTTCTTGATTTCCATATTTTTCACATTATAATAGGTGGTATAAATATTTCTACCGGAAATAAAGAATTTTTCTTTTTCTGAATTGGTTTTGGGTAGTTTGGGTGTTGTTTTATCAAAATCAAAACTTGATAAATAGTTCTGCCATTTCTCATATTCATCAGAATAATCCAATCTGATATCAGGCATAATAGAAGTAATTGAATTGTACAAATTGCTTTTTTGAGCTTGTAAATTCGCATAATATTCTTCATTGTTAATTTGTAGAATAATTTCCCCTTTTCTATAGGTGGTTCCGGGTTTAAAATATTTTGAAGAATTTTTTAAAAGGCCTTGAACTTCACTGTAAATTTCAATTCTATTCTTGGCTTCCAGATTTCCATTGGCAGTAATGACAATAGGAGTTGCAGTATTGATTACCTCTTCTGTAAATACAGTTTTTATAATTTTATTGGCAACACTTTTGGGTTTCTGTTTATTTGCGATTAAATTTTTTGCGATAAAAACAGCACCAATTATTAGTAAAATGGCAAGTATTATTGAAATTGCTTTTCTCATGGTTTTATTTTTAATGGGTAGATGTTTTATTATTGATATTTTGAAATACTTGATTAATTACCTGAATGGTTTTCTCGATGTCTTCCTGACTGATGTTTTCTTGTAATTCACTTTTTATCTGTTTGATAATGGGAATAGATTTTTCAAAATTGGACTTACCTAAATCACTTATAAATACATGATTGATTCTTTTATCTATTTTAGAAGTGACCCTATATACCAAACCTTTTTTCTCCATAGTGGCAATCAATCTTGTCAGTGCAGTTTTAGATCTGTTGGTAACAAAAGCCAAATCATTTTGGATTTTACCATCATCTTGGGATAACACTTTTAAGATCAACCATTGTTCCTTTGACAGGTCAAATCCGTGCTCATTGAAGGTATCCATAAAGTAGAAATCCATAAACTTGGCAGTTCTCCCTAAATGAGGTAATAAGGACTTCTCTAATTCTAATGAAATTGACATATTTATTTGTTTTTGGGTGGCAAATATACAACAAAATGTTAATTAGTTGCATATGCAACTATATTTATTAAGTTAAAAATCATAAAAAACAATATTGATATATGTAGTATCTAAACAGGTGGGGAGGGGTTATTTTGGGTATATGGCGTAACAAACACAATAATTTCAACAACAAAAAGCGCCCCCATAAAGGAGCGCAAATATTCTTATAACATGAAAATATTTATTCGGCCAATGTCCTCATATAGTTTACAATAAGCCACCTATCTTCATCATCAGGCATTTTCTTAGTATATTCAGGCATATCATCTCTACCAATAGTTGTTTTGTAAAACAAGGCACCATCAGTTTGGGCTTGAAATTCTTCGGTAGAAAAATCGCCTAAATCACCCTCAACTTCATCGGCTTTTTTACCATCACCATAGCCTTGCTTACCGTGACAGGATTGACAATGTTTGCTATACAATGATTTTCCTACGGCCTTATCTTCATCAGCATCGATTGGATTTTGCATTTTTTGGTACTTTTCGGGAACTTCCCATTCATCTTGTACTATGGTAGTAAAAGAATATAAGGCAAAAGAAATAACCCCGAGGACTAATAAATTTTTAAGTGTTTTCATAATTTTTGATTTAAGATTTTGCTATTTTGAATAAATTTAAGATTAAATAAACAATAATTCCCCAAATTCCAACAATTAATAAATTTGGAAAAATGAGTAGGAAAATAGGGGTCTTGTTTCTTGGTGACCACATGGTGCGTTGATCAAATGTTGATTCAGTCTTAAAGGGTATTCCCACCTTTGCAGGTATAACTATTTTTACAGTTCCATAATCGTCGCTATCATTTAATACAATTTCAACATTTAACATTCCATCCACTCCGGGAATGTCAGGATCTAAGGGAACAGATATTTTACCTTCTTCATTCGTATCGTTAAACTCCTCTCCAATTAAAAGCGGGTTGAATAAACGTCCTATTTGTACAGTTAAAGACTGTCCTTCAATAGGTTCATGTGAACTAGCATCAGATAAGACGGCTTGTGCATAATTGATACTATCTTTAGTTATTACTTCAGCATCGATAATTACATCCATGAAGCTAATATTTTTCTTTGCTTTTTTAAAAGCGTCGTTCCCTTTGAATACAACCTGAATATGATATGTTCCAGTGCTATCCTGTTGCATTTTATTTAATCCGCTCAAGGAAAGTCTGCTTTGTCCTGATTCATCTGAAATAGTTTTACCCAATACAATTTCGCGGTCTTCCACAATATTTAAGACACTTAATTCAATATCTGTTACTGCCTTATTTTTTTTATCAATTCTAGCGGAGGATTTTATGTCGAAATAAACCTTGCCATTCATGATTTTTACATAGCTAACATTGATTCGTATTTTATTCTTCTTAACTTCCTGACCCAATAGTGAAATTGAATTAAATAACATGAGTCCAATCAATGAAATGAATAAATGATATTTCAATAAATTTTTCATAGATCAACTTTTTTGTTTGTTTCAGTCAATTTTTGTTCGTCAGCAGTTCTTTGAATAGGAATGACGGGTAAATACCTAATCAATAAGGTAATGATTAAAAGAGCCATAGCCAATGTAGCACCTGTTATCAACCATTCATGTAGGCTTGGGAAATAATGATGCCATGATTCCGGAACACCTTGAATCGGTAAGAAAGGATGTAAAAGTGTAGAGGTAACAATGAGGTATCTTTTCCACCATGATCCTAAAACAACCAATATGCCTATTACAAACATGGGTTTTGGCTTTCTTCCTTTTTTAAACAACAATACAATAATCGGAATAATTAAGCCTCCAATAGTAACCGACCAAAATAAAGGAGCATGTTGTCCACTAAAAAGCGATCTTAAATGTGCTTCTTCCTCTACAGAGGCTGTAAAGGCCGGAATTAAATATTCATTGATATTAAAATACAAATATGTTAAACAAGTCAAAACTAGTAATTTACCCATTTTATCAAAATGAAAATCTGTAATATATTTTTCTAATTTATGGGTATTTCTAACAATATAAACTACTGTCACTAAAGCTCCCATACCTGCAACAAA
>JAUXGV010000199.1 GCA_030621915.1 Flavobacteriaceae bacterium | reverse complement strand
TCTTTATTCTTTTGGGTTCGAACCATATTATTTGCAGAGTCAATAAACACTGATTTAGCATTTACCACAGCATTATTAGAATTATCCTTTGGCAATTTATCGAACAAGGACCCCCAGGTACCCAGATCATTCCATCCAAATTCAACCGGTAAAACATAAACATTCTTCGCACCCTCCATTATACCATAATCGATAGATATATTTTCCACTTTTTCATAATTCATTTGGATAAAATTATCTTCCGAATCGGTATTCCAATCCTTCTCACCCCTGGCCAATAATTGATACATCTCTCCCAAATTATTCTTAAATGAACTTAAAATACTTTTTACGCTCCAAACAAATATTCCGGCATTCCACAGGTAAGATCCATCTGATAAAAATTGTTTTGCCGTTTGCAGATCAGGTTTTTCCGTAAAATCTTTAACTTTTTTAATTTTATCTGAACCTTCAATATATTTTATATATCCATAACCTGTATTTGGGTTTGAGGGTTTGATGCCCAACGTCATCAAAATATCTTCCTTTTCACAGGCATCGAAGGCTGTTCTTATATTATTAACAAACTCCTCTGTATCTGCAATAAAATGATCGGACGGTGCTATTACAACAACCGCTTTTGGATCCAAATTAGATATTTTAAAAGAACTGTATAATACACATGGCGCTGTATTTCTCATTACGGGCTCCAATAATATTTGCTTTTCAGTGATCTCTGGCAAATGCTTAAGAACCAGTTCCTTATAGCGAACATTAGTTGCTACTAAGATATTCTCTTCAGGAATTATTTTCTTCAATCTTGAAAAAGTATTCTGGATCAATGATTCACCAATTCCCAGCATATCGTGAAATTGTTTAGGATTTTCCTGAGTGCTCACCGGCCAAAACCTAGATCCAACTCCTCCAGCCATTATAACGGCATAATAATGTTTTTTCACCTGTTTAAAATTTTATAATTATTTAACAACTAGATAATTAAAAATTTTAGTTCAAGTGGAACCCTGCCTACCGGCAGGCAGGCACTACGTTCTCACATGAACTTATTTTAATCATTTCCTTGTGTGAACTTTTGATTAAAAAAGTTCATGTTCGTTTCATTTGCTTAAATTTTGTACTAGATCTACTTCGGCATTTTGGTGAAATAGATACTTTTTATCTGTTAATATTTCCACACATTCATACCTGGTTCTTCTTTTGTTGCCCTTAATAAAAATTTTATTATTATGGGTAAACTTAGTATCCATAGGTATCTCGAATATAAAACTCCTATTGGTAAATTCATCATATTGTTTTAAAGCCAATGATAAATTAACATCTGCATCTGTACTTGCTTTCGGGTTAATTAAATATTTAGCAAGGAGAGGTAAAATTTCTTTTGGATATATCTCTGGATTAACGAATGGCAACATTAGGTGTTGAAAATTTCTTTTCCATTCGATTCCATGTGGCTTTATATGTTTATGTTTTTTATAAGTTACCAAATGCGCTATTTCATGAACCAGTGTCAGTAAAAATCTATAAATGTTCAGATCATTGTTGATGGTGATCTGATAATCTCCATTGGAATATTTTCTGAAATCTCCGTGTTTGGTTTTTCTGTTCTTTACTATTTTCAAGTGAAATGGATTATTTTCTAAAAGCGCAACTACCAATATAACCGAATTTTCGGGAAGGTATTTTCGTAAAATTTCATGATCGCTTTTCAATGCTTTGATTTTCAATTTAACCCTACTAACTATGGTGTTGAATTAGACACTTGTAAAACTTTACCATTATAAACTTCGTTTCCTGTTAAAGAAAAATCAGCAATGTACTTTGCCATTTCAGAAGCTTTAATTGGTGCTTTATAATCTGGAAATGCTTCACTTAGCATTTCTGTTTGTACTGCGCCTAAAGCCAATACATTGAATGAGATGCCACTGCTCTTATATTCTTCCGCGAGTAATTCCATCAAAGTAATTACAGCGCCTTTAGATGAGCTATAGGCTGCCAATCCCGCAAATTTCATACTGCCTTGAATGCCTCCCATACTACTAATGGCCACTACATGACTTCCTTCTTTTAGAAACGGCAATACAGCCTTTGTTAATTCGGCAACAGCAAAAACATTTACCTTATAAACATTCAAAAAATCATCAGATGAAGTTTTAAAAAAAGGTTTGTGAATTAATTTTCCTGCATTGTGGATAAGAATATCCACTTTTTTCCAATTAGTGGCAACAAAATCAACAACTTTTTCAATTCCTTTTTCCTCAGTAATTTCAACTTGTAGAACCGACAAATTAGAATGTTTTCTTTGGAGATTATCAAGAGCTTTGGTATTTCGAGAAATAGCCAATACACTATGGTTGTTCTCTATAAAATATTGTACCATTGCATAACCAATTCCTCTGCTTGTACCTGTAATGATAATTTTTTTCAAATCAATTAATATTATACAATTTAAACTTTATATATTTATCAAAATAAACACTCAAAAATATGAAATATTTAAGCATAACATTCCTATTATTTATCAGTTCTTTTATTTATTCTCAAAACACCTATATCCATTGCGGTAAATTAATCGACACAAATAAAGGTAAAGTGCTTCAGGAAATGACCGTAATCATAACCGATAATAAAATATCTGCGATTGAAAATGGTTATCGCAAACCTGAATCTGCTGATGATCTGTTGATCGATCTAAAAAATAAAACTGTTCTACCCGGGTTGATCGATATGCACGTGCATCTGGAACTTCAGATGAGCCCGTCGCGTTATTTGGACAAATTTACCATGAATGCTGCCGATATTGCATTCGGATCCGTTCAATACGCTTCCGCTACTTTATTAGCCGGTTTCACAACTGTGCGTGATCTGGGAGGTTCAGGTGTCAATATTTCTTTAAGAGATGCTATTAACGAAGGAAAAATAGATGGACCCAGAATTATAACTTCAGGTAAGTCACTTGCCACAACCGGAGGACATGCAGACCCAACCAATGGTTACAGAAATGATCTAATGGGTGACCCCGGACCAAAAGAAGGTGTGGTAAATGGTGTGGAAGATGCAAAAAAAGCAGTAAGACAGCGTTATAAAAATGGAGCAGATATGATCAAGATCACTGCTACGGGTGGCGTTTTGAGTGTTGCAAAAAACGGACAAAACCCTCAATTTACTTTAGAAGAAATTACGGCTATCTGTGAAACAGCAAAAGATTATGATATGCATGTCGCAGCTCACGCTCATGGTGATGAAGGAATGCAACGAGCCATTTTGGGAGGTGTAAAGACGATAGAACACGGCACCCTGATGAGTGAAAGAACAATGGATCTAATGATCGAAAGAGATGTTTATTATGTGCCTACAATTACCGCCGGAAAAGAGGTAAGCGACAAGGCCAAAATAAAAGGGTTTTACCCGGAAATTATTGTGCCCAAAGCTTTAGAGATTGGACCTCAAATTCAAATTACTTTTGAAAAAGCATATAAAAAAGGAGTGAAAATTGCATTTGGAACAGATGCCGGTGTTTTTCCACACGGATTAAATGCTAAAGAATTTGGCTATATGGTAGAAGTTGGGATGTCTGAAATGAAAGCTATTCAATCTGCAACCATTACTAATGCGGAAGTGTTGAAAAACAATAATATTGGAGAGATCTCGGTTGGTAAATTTGCAGATATTATTGCAGTTGACAATGACCCTACAGAAGATATTAAAACCTTGGAAAATGTGACATTTGTAATGAAAAACGGAGTTGTTTATAAGGATTAGCAGGACATTTATTCTTCAAAAATAATATGCTGATAGGCTCCAATGTCAGGATTTGATATTCTATTCATATTTAATAAATCATAAGGAACTTGAAGTGATGCATTTCGATCAGCCTGATCAATTGCATCCGAATCCTGACCGATTATCAAATCGTTGTTTTCAACATCTTTAAAATTTGCTTCTCCATTCAAAATAATCTCTTGATAATGACTGTTATCGTTAAAATCTAACAATGGATCATCTGAATAATTACCATTGACATCATCAAATTTAATCATGCAATTCTTAAAATTATAATTAAAGAGAGCTTCCTTATCTTCCTCTAAGATCATTTCAATATTTTGATTTCCATCGATAATACAATTCGTGAAATTGGCGGCAACAAGATCTCTTGTCAATATACCTCCCGTACCATCGGGATTGCTGAACTGTAAGAAATTATTTACCCATAATGATGGAAATTGTCTTATGCTACTATTCCAATAATTAGCAAAAGTTGAATGCGTAAAATTATAGGATCCACCTATGGTACAGGCCAATGAGGACATACCGTTATTTCCGATCACAACATTTTCTCCTTCTATATTGGCCGATCTCCCCAGAATACCAAATGTTGAAGTATTGTATATTTGGGTATTATATAATTTTAATGTTGGTTCAACTGTACTTCCCACAGAATCCATCAAAATTCCAATTGTATTGTTCTTGATGATGGCATTATTAATAGAATGATCTTTGCTTCCAGCTCTCAGCCAAATAACCCCCCATTGTCCGGCAATATCAGAATAAAATGGTTCCAGCCTGTCTCCCTCAAAAACAACCTCTTCACCAATCTCGCCATTTACTTTTAAAGTTGCATTCTTTTCAACCAGCAATCCTGAGTTTTTATGAAAATGAACTTGTACTCCTTTTTCTATATTCAAATTACCCCCTTCCGGAACACCGGCATATCCGTAAATAACATACGGTTTATCATTCCTCCAAATTGTATTCTCCTCCAGATAAAATCCATCAACCGCTATTACATCACCTTCAGGATTGGTCCCTAGAACAATTTTTTCTTTTACACCTTGGGCATTTCTTGAGGGATATAAAAAATGTGCATCCTGAACTAAAGTAACCAGATCAACATCCTGCAAATTCTCGCCACCATCAAACACAATAGAATCGGTATAGATTGGATTTGTGACTTGATTAAAATCAATTGTAGCCTCTATAAAAACGTAAATACTGTCCCTGGCAAGTAAATCTATATTTGTAAATGTTTTCCCATCCAATCCATCTACATTAAGTCTGTAGAACGACTCTTCTCCCCTACCTAGCTTAATAGAAGGTATTGTAATATTATTATTAGATTTATTATAAACCTTTAGAGTACGTGTGCTTGAACTAATATCGGTAAATATGGTATCTAAATAAACGGTATCTTTTGAAAAAGAAAGATT
>JAUXGV010000173.1 GCA_030621915.1 Flavobacteriaceae bacterium | reverse complement strand
ATCTAATCAAATTAATAAAGAATAAATACTTATAATTAAATTTTAAACTAAATAATTTTCATTGAACGAAAGAATAATTGAATTAGAAGAAATTAGTCCAAAAGAATTTTTTGGAGCGCATAATATCCATATAGATTTAATCAAAAAATATTTTCCTAAATTAAAAATTGTAGCTAGAGGAAATAAAATTAAAATCTTTGGAGAACCGGTTTTACTGGATGAGTTTGAAAAGAAATTTGAGTTGCTTACAAAATATTTTGAACGCTATAATAAATTAGATGAAAATAGCATTGAGAGATTGTTAACCGATAATTCTCAGGAGAAAAACACAAATAAATCCAAAGATGTATTAGTGCATGGGGTGAGTGGTAAATTGATAAAGGCTCAAACTGTAAACCAACGAAAAATGGTGGAGCAAATGCGTAAAAACGACATGCTTTTTGCCATTGGACCCGCCGGAACCGGTAAAACATATACAGCTGTTGCATTGGCCGTCAAGGCTTTGAAAGAGAGGGATGTTAAAAAAATAATATTAACACGCCCAGCTGTTGAATCCGGTGAAAATTTGGGTTTTTTACCGGGTGATTTGAAAGAAAAATTGGACCCTTATATGCAACCTTTATATGATGCCTTACAGGATATGATTCCCTATGAAAAATTAGATTCCTATTTAGAAAAAGGTATCATTCAAATTGCACCTTTGGCATTTATGAGAGGGCGTACCTTAGATCATGCATTTGTTATATTGGATGAAGCTCAGAATACAACACATAGTCAAATGAAAATGTTTTTAACCCGAATGGGAAAAAATGCCAAATTTATTATTACCGGCGATCCGAGTCAAATTGATTTGCCCCGAAAACAAGTATCCGGATTAAAGGAGGTATTGTCAAATTTAAAAGATATTGATGGTATTGAAATTGTTTATTTGGATGGTAAAGATGTTATAAGGCACAGGTTGGTTAAAAAAATAATTGAGGCTTATGAAAATATAGAAACCGAATAGGTCTACTGACATAAGTACTATATTTCAGGTAGGTAATAAAGGTAACGAGGTATTTGACCAATGAAGGGAATATTAGATTACAAGTAAAATTAATTTAGAACCTAAATTGTTTTTTGAATAAAAACATAAATCACTAAAATGAATACCATAAACGACACAAATTTTAATTTTCCAAAACAGAAATCAGTCTATAAAGGAAAGGTTAGAGAAGTATATAATATCAATGATGAATTGTTGGTGATGATAGCCAGTGATAGATTATCTGCTTTTGATGTGATCATGCCCAAACAAATTCCCTATAAAGGACAGATTTTGAATCAGATTGCCTCAAAAATGATGGAAGCTACTTCCGATCTTGTCCCCAATTGGATTGTAGATATACCAGACCCCAATGTGGCTGTGGGTCATTTATGCAGTCCCTTTAAGGTTGAGATGGTGATTCGTGGTTATATGTCAGGCCATGCAGCAAGAGAGTATAAGGCTGGTAAGCGAGTATTATGTGGAGTGAGCATGCCAGAAGGGATGAGAGAAAATGATAAATTTCCAGAGCCAATTATAACGCCTTCAACAAAAGCTGATGGTGGTGATCATGATGAGGACATTACACGTGAAGAGATATTAGCTAAGGGTTTAGTTTCTGAAGAAGATTATTTGATATTGGAAGATTATACAAGAAAATTGTTCAATCGTGGGACAGAAATTGCTAAAAATCAAGGACTCATTTTGGTAGACACAAAATATGAATTTGGAAAAACTAGGGATGGAAAAATTGTTTTGATCGACGAAATTCATACGCCTGATTCTTCTCGGTATTTTTATAGGGGTGGATATGCAGAACGTCAGGAGAAAGGTGAAGATCAAAAACAATTATCAAAAGAATTTGTAAGACAGTGGCTGATTGAAAATGGCTTTCAAGGCCTGAAAGGGCAGCAAATTCCTGAAATGAGTGAAGAAAAAATTATTGAAATTTCTGATAGATATATTGAACTCTATGAACAAATTACGGGAGAAAAATTTGTGAAAGCTGACGTAACAAAAGTTGAAAAGCGGATTGAGGAGAATATTCTCAAGTTCTTACTTTAGACATCTTAATACGGATAAAAATTACCAAAAGGTTACGTTATCCCGTAAATTTGACTGATATTCGGGCAAATAAGTTATGATTAAACAAGTTAGCCTTCATTATGACCAACCAGTAACGTAAAAAATATTTTACACTTTTTTGACACAATTTTACATTTGATATTGACAAATAACAAACTTTAATCATTAGTTTGGACAAAACAAAATTTGCCTGAATGAAAAAATCACATTTATTCTCACAAGCCTACTTTTTAATTTTCACAATGTTTGTTGTAACTTCTTGTAGTCAAAGAAATAAATCAAAAACCGACAATGTTTCTATTGATTTGGAGATAGTAGACTCGACAAAAAATAATAACAGACAACTATCACTAATAAATGAATTAGAACAATATATTTATACAGACACAACATATACCTCTACTAACGGAAAAGGGATAACCATTCAAAACAGCTTACCAAAGGGTGGAATGATTGAACCTGATGGAACACAGTATTTTGATTCGACTGGGAAAAGACACGGATATGCTGGGTTCTGGACTCGGATAATCAATGAAATTACTATACCGTTAGAACTAAATATTAATTTTCCCGATGATTCATTCGCAATTTTTACTCCACTTGATTCCTACATAAAATTATTTTTACCAACGAAAACAATCACATTTGATAAACTTTCAAAGTTTAACTATGGTTTAACTGAATTAAATTCCTATTTCGATGATAATTTTAATAAACCTACCATGTTAAAAAAAACTATTAACCCTAATGAAGAACATATTTTCTATATAATAACACTCTCCTATCATTCAGGGGGAAGGCCAAGAGGGGGACTTATTTTGAAAGGACAAGACCTTTATTACAGAATGAGTGTAGAACCACATGGTTATGGAATAATTCCTTGTGGAAAGATTACTTTTTAACTAACAACGGTTATGATATATTGTGGATAAGTGATTGAACTGAAATTAGATATAATAAAAAAAAGATATAGCTAGCGTACCATAAAGACCGAGTTTAGTCGCAACAAGTTTTAACCAAAACGTTAGCCTGAGTATCTAAAGACAATTAGTGAATTATCTAAATCAATAAATGCTGAACCCGACCTAATTGAGATGTTTCTGCTCACTTTTGGAAGTCCATTATCGGAATTAAAAGGAGAAGAATGTTATGATTACGATTGAAAAAATAACGAAAGGCTAATAAGGTTAAGTCATAATATGGTGTAAACAATGTCCCTTTAACTTTGTAAACTAGGTGTCTTAACAAACATTAATAGAATGAGAATGAAACTAAAACAAACATATACCATCCTCATTATTTCAATTTTACTATTGAATAATTTCACCTATTCACAAAATCCAAAAGAGAATTGGGAAAAATTTAAGCATATTGAACAATCTGGATTTTCTAAAGAGAAATTAGCTATTGCAAAAACATATTATGACTCTTTGAATTCTTCAGCATTTCTGATTATCCAAAATGGAAAAGTAGTTGCTGATTGGGGAGATGTTAATAGAAGATTTATAGTGCATTCGACAAGGAAGGCAATTCTCAATTCCTTGTATGGTATTTATTCTGAGAATGGAACTATAGATTTAAATAAAACTATTGGAGAAATTGGAATTACAGATAAAGATTCATTATCTGAACTTGAAAAATCAGCCAAAATAATTCATCTGTTAAAAGCTCGTTCTGGAATTTATCATAAGGCTGCGGCAGAACCAAGTTGGGTTGATGATTATAGACCTGAAAGAAATACAGTCAAACCAGACTCTTTATGGTTTTATAACAACTGGGACTTTAATGTATTGGGGTCGATTTTTGAGCAATTAACTAAAACGTCAATTTATGAAGCTCTATACAATGATATTGCCACACCACTAGGAATGCAGGATTACAGAATTTTGGATGGAGAATATTACTACGAGATTGAATATTCAAATCATCCAGCCTATCACTTAAAAATGTCAGCAAGAGATTTAGCAAGATATGGACAGCTTTTTTTACAGCAAGGTTTATGGAATAACAAACAGATTTTTTCGAAAAATTGGGTAGCAAATAGTACTTACCCGACTTCCAAACACGGAGGTGGTGGAAAAATTGGCAGATGGTATGGTTGGTTATGGAACGTTTCTGAATATTATCAAGATTACAAAATGTATTATGCCGCTGGTGTTGGAGGACAATTCCTTGCAATATTTCCAACAGAAGACTTGATTTTGGTAAACCTTTCCAATACCTATCAAAAAGACAAATTATATGATAGAGAAATAGTTAAATTATTCGATTTGATTTTAGCCTCAAAAATTGGCAAACAAATTGATAATCCTCAACTAATTCCACTAAAGGAAAAGGGAAATTCAAGAATCCCTAAAAATTTATATCAACAAAAATTGGACTATTCAAAATATATTGGTGATTTTACTATTGACGGTGAAAGAGCTTCAATAATTGAACTGAATGGAGATTTAATTCTTAAAGATTATTATATGAAACTAAAACTATTCCCAATTTCGTCGAATCGTTTTTTTGTTGAAGATATAGAAAAGTATCTGAATATTGAATTGGATAAAAAAGGGTTCGCAAGTAAGCTAAATTATGATTAAATTGATAAATAACGCCTGCCAATAACTAAGTATTCGTCTCGGCGATAGCCCAGAGATGAATACTATGTTGACTAACCCGGTCAATGATTTTTCTCTATGGGTATTTCGATAAGTTTTTTGGTGCAGGTTAAAAGTTTAATTCCGGAATAGGGATATCCCATTTCTTGTTTTCTATACAAAAAGAAGAGAAATTCAAGCGTTCAATAACGGTTATAATCCATTGCTACTGATTTTCCTCACGGAAAATCCTCGCAAACGAATTTGCTTGTAATTTTTAATTAACTTAGTCACTAGCTAAACGCAACAAAATCATAACCAAGCACGTTAGCAAACATAACAAAGAGTAATATAAATTGATGAGTAAAATAACAAGAAGAGACTTTATTAATGGAACTTTAATGGCCGCTGGAGCTATTATTGTACCTTTTGGATGTACAGGTGAATCTGCAATGGGTAAACTTGATCCATTATATTATCCTCCCGCACTTACTGGCCTTAGAGGAAGTCATTCAGGATCAAATACTCACGCACATAGCCGGGCATGGGATAAGAAATCGGAATGGGGACCTACTACAAAATTAAAGGAAGAGTACGACCTGATAGTTGTAGGGGGAGGAATCAGCGGACTTTCTGCTGCTTATTTTTTTCAGCAAGAACACGGTAAAGATAAGAGGGTGCTCATACTAGATAATCATGATGATTTTGGCGGTCATGCTAAGCGGAATGAACATACCATTGATGGCGAATTTCGCTTAGGTCATGGTGGTTCTCAATCTATTGATGAGACAAATGAGATAAGTGAAGTCGTGCATTCGTTGTTTAAAGATTTAGGTATAGAACTAGAGCGATTTAATACGGCTTATGACAAAGATTTCTATAAAAGGAATAATCTAGGGGCTGTTACCTACTTCAACAAAGAAACATTTGGGGAAGACAAAGTGGTCAAGCATCCCTATTGTAATTTTCCAAATTATATCGAAGGGATAATAATGAGTGGCAAACTATCCAACGAAGATGCTGTACAACAAGCTCCTCTAAGCGAAAAAGGCAAAGAACAATTACTTCGAGTGTTAAATGGCGGTGTGCATGAAATAGATGTACCCGAGGAGAAATTGGAAAACTATATGCGTTCTCATTCCTACTTCGATTACCTAAAAAATAATTTGGGGGTTGATGACCCCGGAGTACTTAGAATGGCCAGACCTTCTGCTTTAGACTGGGGAAATACGGGAGCAGACTTAATGTCTATAGAAACAGCAAAAAGTTGTGGAGCTATGGGATTTGCTCCTAAGGCAATATACAATAAAGAAGATCCATATATCTACCATTTCCCAGATGGCAATGCTAGCGTAGCACGTGCGCTTGTGAAAAAGATGATCCCTGATGTTGCTGAGGGAAATAGTGCCGAAGAACTTGTTCTATCAAAATTTAAATATGCCGAACTAGACAAATCCAGCAATGCTGTCCGTATCAGATTAAATAG
>JAUXGV010000224.1 GCA_030621915.1 Flavobacteriaceae bacterium | reverse complement strand
TAAGCCTAACAGTGGTTCGTCATTCTCTGTTTGAGAAAAAGAAGAAAAGCTAATGAAACTAATCGCTAATAGTATAATTGATAAATATCTTGTTTTCATGTGTTTATATTTATTGTTTTTTAATAGTAACATGCTGCCTGCCGCAGGCAAGTTCGCTATTTATCATTCCGATGAGTGATAAACTTTTAACATGCTCGTTTCATAACATAATTTTTGATTTTCTCCTGATGTATATGGAGGTTGAAGTTTTGTTAAAGCACGAATTATAATGGGTCATATATATTACAGCCATTCAAACAAACAAAAATTCAAAATAATTTTATATTTATACAAAGATATGAGATTTCAAATTATATCTCATTTATTTGGAGATATAAATGGATGAACCTCTATTTTAGTCTAAGCCACTTTGAATTAAAATCATTCAGTATTTGTTATTTTTCTTTTATTCGAAATTTATTTTTGGTTATGTGCCATCTAAAATTGAACTATTTGCAAAGTACAACCTAAAATAAAAAAAAGACAGTTCGTGATTTAGCTACTTATTAAGAAGCTTTTCATTTATGCTCAATATAGGTTTCTGATCACTAAAACCATTAGTAAGGGGCGTGATTTTCTTTATGAATTTCGGCGTTCTAAACCTAAATTCCAACAAATTTATTGTAAAATATAAAGTAAAAAGCTAGTAAGTTTTTTTTTCTCCCAACTTTAAAGCGTTGAGTTTAAAACTTTATGTAAATTTTCTTCTTGACATTTTACTAAGATCATTTATACAATTGTATCATAACTTACTGTCCAGTTTATTAAATCATGTCCAAATTATTTTCATGGTACGAAGTGCCTTAATCTAAATAAAACTTAAAACTTTGTTAAGCATAAAGCAAGGCACAAAATTATACCTAAATATTCATTATAATCGTATAAATTTATTTGCTATTTTTTGTGCTGAATCATGATTAAATATCCTTTTCCTTTAGGCACTGTAATAGATTCATTTGGCTTCCATACTTTTTCTGTTTGAAAGGTCTCAATTTCAGGAGCAAATAATTCAACCTTTTCAGGATTAAGACCAAGAGCACTCCAATCAAAACTTAATTCAATTGTATCATCATTTTCAGCCCAAGTTGCTATAGATATTATCGTTTTCTCTCCTTTCTGAACATAGGAAGTAACAAATGTATCTTCACTATTTGTCTTTACAGGATTATATGAAACCCAGTATCCAATCATGTCACTTTTTTCAATTTCAAAATCTTCCCAAGCTTTCCACATTGGACTTAGATTTGTTCGCGGCGCACGAGCTGTCATTCCAAATAGCATTCCGCGCCAAGGATTTCCTCCATCCTGCAACATTTCTCCCATGACACCATAAGGAATCCCGGCAACTTCAATCATCCAAAAATCCGGTCTTTTGTCATAGTCAAAATACTCCCCAAACCACAACCTGTCTATATAAGGCATATGCTCTAAATACAAATTTGCACTGTTTGCAAAACCATCTCTTGGATTGAATTGATTTGCGGAGTGTAAATCCAAAAATGTAGCTGGATTTCCTTTTTCCATCACTTTACGCATTCGCTTCATAGTGGTACGGTCAAATGCCAGATCATCAATATAAATTCCATCAATTCCTACATTTTGCACCAACCAGTTCAGACCTTCAATATAATAGTTGTGCCAACGAGATACACCACTATTTACCACAGCAGCGTCTACCCAGGTAGGATCAAACCAAGCAGCAATATAATTTTGATCTAAATGTTCTTGTAACCATGAATATCCCCCACCTTCTCCTTTTGAAAACACCTCTGTCCCTAAACTTCGAAGCGCAAATAATTCAGGAGCGCTGTTAGAAAGTTCTCTTAAGGTATAATATATTTTCACTTTCATCTCCTTGCTATGCGCTTCATCAACATACTTTTTCATTTTCTCGGGTGTTAAAAAAGGATAATTGATATAAGGATTGTATTGATTTGCATGATGTAAATTTATAGTGTTTGCTCCTTTCTTTTTAATGCTGTCTATAGGTTCTGGACTATGATAAAACCTGTGATTCCATTGCTCAATCGGGTTGATCTTTTTAAAAGGTGTAATGGCTAAGTTGAAATTGAAATGAAAAATTTCACCCTTTTGAATACTTCGTTTACCTGAGTAAGATTTTACGATTACTTGCTCCCCTTTGTTTTGAATAGTTATACCCCCATTTCCGTCATTGTACCAAGAAGTTGGCATAAATAACGGCTTCTGCTGGTAAAAATTTGTGTTTAAAGGACGTTCATAATTTATATCTGAAAATCGGATTTGCAATCCGGCATTTATATCTCCAATCCATGGGCCATCTTGATTTTTTTTAATTTCCCATTTCCAGTTGATATTTTTTTGAAAATAGCCTCCTTCTTCACCAAGCCCCATCATGTATTTTGCGACATCTTTTTTTATGGGAACCTTCAAATACATATCATCAACACTAACGTCATCAGTAGTCACTACCGTTAAATTATAAGCAATGTTACCATCAAAATCCATAGAACCTTTGCAGTCTACAACAAAATTATCATTCTTAAATAAAGTCTTCCATTCAACAGTTCCTGGGGTGACTTTGGTATACTCAAAATTTAATACCTCCCAACTATTATCACCTTGTCCCTTAGTTAAAAATTGAATCGGAGCAGTCAATAGATTTCGACCCTCACTCGTTAATTCAGTCATTTTCTCCGAAAATAAACTGACTATTTGCTTTGGTAAACCATTGGAATTCAAGATTACTGTTCTGCCTAAGCAATTAATACTGTTTGCTGCTTTATTCAATTTCAATGCTGTAAATGGAGATACAATTTCATCGTTCTCTCCAATGGTAGAATTTAACCAACGAAGCCTTGAATGCCTCCATAATTCATCATCACCACTATTTTTAACAATATTATCTGAAATGGCAAGGTCCAAATCTATGGACTTTGATGTTATCCCAGCGGCTTCAATTTCTAAATTTCCAATATAGTTTCCAGCATCGATATTTTCTGGAATTTTTACACCAATCCATAAAGGGTGAACCTCACCTTTGGGTGCTGAATAATTCTTTTCAAAATAATTCCCTGTAACATCAATTCCTTCGGTATTAAAACATGTAAAATTACCAGCCGGAATAACCAATCCCGTAGCTTTATTTACAATATTATTAAACTTTAATCGGATGTTATTAATGGATTTTTTAGAGGCATAAACCCCTATCTGAAATGTAAAATATTCTCCTTTATCTGCCTTTCCTTTATAAATATTCACATTTTGTTCTATAATCCATTTATACGGAATGTCTAGATTAGTTCGAATCGGGTATTTTGCTTCCTCTGTGAAAAAGATACCATCTTCATTTTTAAACCTTTGATTTAGTTGTTCGACTTCTTTTGCAGAAGCCATAATTTCCATGGGATAAAAACTATTCAATTTGTTAATAGACTGAAACTGAACAATTTTTGCTTTCGATAATTTATCCACCCTTCCAATTTTTGCCAATTTATGCTTTGTAACCCATTTGGAACTTGCCGTTTTTTCAAGGGGATGATAAGTTACTTTAGGATAATAACCACCTTCCTTGCGGTATGTTAGATAATAAACATAATAGTTCTCCTGATTTTTATTTGGTTGAAAGGCAAATTTCCCATGTTCTCTGTTGATTTCAAATGGATAAACATTCAAAATTCGCTCACCTGTTGAGGCATCGACTACAATTACATTTTTCTTTTCTGGCCCAATCCTTCTCAATCGCCATGGAATATCTATAACAACGGCATCCTTGTATTGATCAACCCTTAATACAACTCTTTGATTTCCTAATGAATCAACATGTTCCCAATGAGCCACTCCATACATCTCAGATGTGAATATTTGATTTTGCTGAGCGATAATTGGTATTGAAAACAGTATAATTAGACTTTTAATAAAAAAACATTTCGACTTTAATCCAATGATATTATA
>JAUXGV010000106.1 GCA_030621915.1 Flavobacteriaceae bacterium | reverse complement strand
ATAAAATATTTCATATTTTTGATTTTAGCATTCTTTTTATTAATTTCTTGTGAGAGTCATTCAAATATTGATGATTCTTTCTCAATTATTGGAAATTGGATTTGGGTTGAGTCAAGTGGGGGTATTGCAGGTCAAACAAATACACCGGAAAGCACTGGCAATCAAATTGAATTAGAGATAAATAGATATACAGTTAAAAGATTTGAAAACGGTGAGTTAATGTCTGAATTGGCATATACAATCGAAATTAGTGAATCTCTTAGGAGCACCGAGAAGATCGAAATGATTGTTTATGAAAATGACTGGAAACAATCATTTGAAAAACATGGCAAGAAATTGTATTTATATGATGAATGCTATGATTGCTTTCAAAATGAGTATATAATGAAATGATTTAGGGTACTAGGGATAAGTAATAAATAAAAGGGTGATAAATTCACCCTTTTATAATTTTATCAATTAATTCTTTTTAATAATCTGGGTTGACCATTTTTAGCGGTAGTAAATATATGTCACCTACTTTTTTAACTCTATAATCAATTTTTTTATAATTTATTTTTCTTTTGATGAATTTATCGGCTAAAGGGTTTGAAGAATGAATGGATAAAATAATGACTTCTCCTTGGTTATTTACTGTAAATATAACTTCTGCTGTAACTTCTTTTTCGTTAAGTTCTGAAGGATATGTTGTTCCTATTAATTCAACTAATTCTGAGCGTAATTTTGCATCTGGTTTTAGCGGTGCACCATTGGAGGCAGAAACTTGTATTGCGCAACAAAGTATTAGGGTGGCAAATAATAATTTTAGATTTTTCATGATAATATAATTTAGATTAGACAATTAGATTAGACGTTTATATATATAAAGGACGTAACATCAAACGTGTTTGTTACATTTATTTATGTTAAATATTTATCAATTAAGAAAATTTTAACGTAACCATCGTATTTATTATGAAGATGTTAAGGAATGTTTAACAAATTTAACAATAAAGTAATTTCAATATTGTTAGTTTATTAATTTAATAATGAAATTTTAATCTATATGAATAAAAAAAAGGTATTTGAAACTCAATTCAAATACCTTTAATGCAAGTGGAATTACTTATTTCTTTTAAATCTAAATGTTAACAAATACATTTGACTATTAAGGGTAATAAATATATTTCTCCTTTTTTTGTTGTTCTAAAATCAACTTTTTTATAGTTTAATTTTTTCTTAATTGTTCTTTCAACGGATTTGTTAGGTCCATTTGTAGAAAGGATAATAACTTCTCCCTGATTGTTTACGGTAAATATGACTTCAACCCTAATTCGATCTTCAACGGGATCGTTGTACAAGTAATTGTCAAATGTAAGGCTGGTGCCCAACAAGTCAACAATTTCATTTCTTAAAGATTCACTGGGTTTAACTGGATTTTCTGTTGCAGATACATTTAAAGTTAATAATGCCATCGCTACGATAATGATTGTTTTTTTCATGATATAAAATTTAGATGAGACATATAGATTAGACGTTATATATTTAAGAGACGAGGTTTATACCATGTATGTTTCACCTGAAACTGTTAAAGTTACTTCAATTAAGAATAAATTAACTAAATAGAGATAAATATTGATTTTCACTAAGAAAATTTTAACATATTTAACAATTGAATAGTATGTTGATTAAGAAATTGTATTATTGTTAGTTAGTTAAAAAAGAAAAAGGTGCTTAAAACTGAATTTAAACACCTTCAAAGTAAGTGGAATTTACTTATGAGTTTTTAATTGTTAATGGTAATAAATAGATTTCTCCTGTTTTTGAAGTTCTAAAATCAACTTTTTTATAATTTAATTTTTTCTTGATTGTTTTTTCAACAGTTTTGTTAGGAGCATTTGTAGAAAGTATGATTACTTCACCTTTATTGCTAACTGTAAAAATTACTTCAACGGTAAATTGATTTTTGATGAAATTATAGGATAAATTGTCACCTAATAAATTTACAATTTCATTTCTTAATGATTCATTTGGATTCACCGGTTTTTCTGATGCAGAAACATTTAATGTAAATAATGCTATTGCTGCTACGATAATTAATTTTTTCATGATATATAATTTAGATTAGACATTTGCCTAATAGACGCATCAATTGTATTAATTGTTACAATAATTGAAAAAATAAAATTAATTTTAAGATTACTTTAACTTATCAAGGAGAAATGAGAATATTTGATAACATTTTTTTAACAATTTTAAAAATCTATTCGGTCAAGAAGATTTAGAATAATCTTACAACCTTTCTTTATCTCTTCTTTTGTAATATTTAAAGGTGGGGTGATTCTGATAGCTTTTGGTTCAAATAGGAGCCAGAAAAGCAACAAACCATTATCCATAGCTTCCAATATTACTCGATTTACCTGCTCACTATCTTTCAACACAATGGCCAGCATTAATCCTATACCCCGAATTTCATCAATATATTTATGAACTAAGATATTACGAATCAAATTTTCCTTTTCCAGAGTATCTTCCATCAAGGAGTTTTTAAAAAGCTCTTGCAATGTTGCTAGTGAAGCAGCGGCTATCACAGGGTGCCCTCCAAAAGTTGTTATATGACCTAATTTGGGGTTTTGTTTCAAAGTACTCATATGCGATCTAGATGAAATAAATGCGCCAATGGGCATACCACCTCCCAATCCTTTTCCAGTTACTATAATATCTGGAACAACATTATAATTTTCAAATCCAAAAAATTTACCGGTACGTCCTATTCCTGATTGATTTTCATCCAATATAAATAAGGCGCCTACTGATGTACATCTCTGTTTTACCTTTTGTAAATAGTTATTTTTGGGCTCAATAAACCCCGCACCTCCCTGGATGGTTTCTAATATTACTGCTGCTGTATTTTCTGTAATTTTGTTTAAATCGGATTCCTTATTAAATTCAATATATTTTGTACCAGGAATTAAGGGTCTAAATGCACTATTCTGTTCTTCTCGGCCACAAACACTCATCGATCCTTGAGTATTGCCATGATAACCATTTTTAGCGCTAATTAATTCAATTCTTCCCGTAATTTTTTTAGCAAGCTTTAATGCCCCTTCAGTAGCTTCTGTTCCTGAATTAGTCAAATAAACACATTGCAGGTTTTTAGGTAATTTATTGGCTAAAAATTTGGACAACTCTACCTGTGGCCTTTGAACAAATTCTCCATAAACCATAACATGCAAATAAGAATCTAACTGATTTTTTATAGCTTTTACTACCTTCGGGTGTCTGTGACCCAGGGGAAGTGCCGAAACTCCTGCTATAAAATCCAAGTATTGATTTCCATAAATATCATAGATGTAGCATCCTTCAGCTTTTTCAATTTCCAAAGTCAGAGGAGTAGGAGATGTTTGAGCCTGGTATTTAAAAAAGTCAGATTTCACTACATTAAATTTTTTAATATATTATCTTTTAGAAAATAAAGTTTCTCATTAAGAAACTTAGTCCTTTATAAAAATATCTTCCTTAGTGAGGGGTTTTTCATCTTCCCTCCATTGAAAACCCCTAAGCTTTCTAACATTTTCAGGTAGTTTAGATGGTTGATAAATTTCTCCTTCTGGTTGAACTATAAACTTTGAATGTTCCATTTTTCCATCTCTCAAAATGAATTCTATTTCACTGCATGTTGTTTTTTCAATTCCTATAAGTACCTTAGCTTCATTTCGAATAAAATTAATTACTTCTGCGTTACCAATAATGTCAACAAACCTTAAATCATTTTCTTCAAATTTACCGAGTAAATTTCTTCCTTTAATTTGATTATACCCAATGGAATCCTTACTTATTATAAAAGTATGATTTAAAACCTTTAAGCTGTCTAGTTTTTCCGTTACTGTATCTGAAAGTAATTGAATCGTATCTCCAGTAATTTGACTTTCATTAGACCATAAAACAGGGTTTTTAAACATTTGAGTCAATCCCTTTGCCTGATTAAAATGAATGGAATCGCATTTACCACTCATGTCACTTTTAAAAAATTTTACATGATAATAGGATCGAATATTTCGATTCTCTGGTTTACCTGTTAATAGAATGGTGTCTCCATGCATGAATATGGAATCTTGATTCGTATTGGTTATGGCTTGCGCTTTTTTAATGACGAAAGCCGAATCAAAATTCTTAAAATATTCTGCATAATTACCTTTCAGAACAATATGATTTATAGTATCTGTAATTTGGATATTTTTTGTTGCTGATGCAAAATTTACATTTCTATCATAATATAGGCTGTCAGCTTTTATTTCAATATCATTATATTCAATTCTAGCATTTTGTTTAAAATGAGAAATATTTTTTTTCGTATCATAAAATCCCTTTTCGCAATAAATCAAATTATCCTCACTTTTTATAGTTGATGGTCCGTAAAGAAAAGATTGACCATTTTTTGTATAATAATCCAAATGATCAGAATTTACCACATATTCTGGATGAGTTAATACAACATCTGAAAACGCCTGAAACTTATTATTTTTTAAAAGATAATTACCTGTATTACTTGTCAATACGTTAATACTGTCCCTTATAGTTGCACCATATTTATAATACAACACTTGCTTTGTCCTATCAAAATTTAAGGTGTCTGTAGTTAAGGTCATGGTTGGATCTTTTATTCTTACATTACCCCATGACAGTGCTTTTTTAGTATTTCCATTATATTCCGTATATCTGCTGGTTTGAATAATTGTATCTCCCTGATTTAAAATTACGTTACCGAAAGCCTTGATGAAATTTTCACTTTTATAATGAACGGCTTTTTTACATTTTAAAGAAATTCCTTCATGGGTTATTGAAACATTTCCAAGAAGAATGGTTGCTCCAGGTAGTTTTTCTTCATCAATACTGGAATTATCCGAATGGACTATGGTTATTTTGCTTCCCTGAGCAGAAAGGCCTGAGCATAATATAAGAAAAATAAAAAGTAGAAAATGGATTCTCAAGGATAATAATTTAAATTCAAAATTAAACAAATATTAATAAACTAAAAAGGTAAAGAATTATATAATCCTTTACCTTTTATTCTCATTTTATAATTTGTTTTTTATACTTCAATAGTCTGTCTTCTGTCGGGCCCTACGGAAACAATTTTCACCGGTACGCCTACAAAATCTTCAACGAAGCTCACATAATCATTTAAGTTTTTCGGTAATTGCTCTGAGGTTGTCAATTGAGTAAGGTCTTCCTGCCAACCTTTGATATCTGTATAATTAACAGATGTATTTTCTTCTTCAATATTATATGGGAAATGTTTTATTTCATTTCCTTTATAATTATAAGAAGTACATACCTTTAAAGTCTTAAAACCAGATAATACATCCCCTTTCATCATCATCAATTGGGTTACTCCATTTATTTGAACAGCATATTTTAACGCGACTAAATCCAGCCAACCACAACGCCTTGGTCTTCCGGTGGTTGCACCAAACTCATGACCAACTTTTGCCATTGTTTTACCGTCTTCATCAAACAATTCTGTAGGAAAAGGTCCAGATCCAACTCTCGTTGTGTATGCTTTAAATATTCCAAAAACTTCACCAATTTTATTGGGCGCAACTCCTAATCCGGTGCATGCCCCAGCAGCTGTTGTATTAGAAGAAGTAACAAATGGATAAGTTCCAAAATCAATATCTAATAATGATCCTTGTGCACCTTCAGCTAATATAGTTTTGCCTTTTGACATGGCATCATTGATATATTCTTCACTATCAATAAAAGTTAAGCTTTTCAATACATCAATAGCTTCAAAAAATTCTGCCTCAAGAGTTTCCAGATCAAAAGTAATGTCAACTCCATAAAAATCAATCATTTTAAGATGCTTTTGCGTCAAGGAAGCATATTTTTCTTTCCAATTTTCAAAATCTAAATCACCTATTCTAAAACCGTTTCTACCCGTTTTATCCATATAGGTAGGTCCAATCCCCTTTAATGTAGAACCAATTTTTTCTTTCCCCTTCATTTTTTCTGAGGCAGCATCCAAAATACGATGTGTTGGTAAAATAACATGCGCTTTTCGTGAAATAAGGAGTTTTGATTTAAAATCTATATTGTAAGGTGAAAGATTGTCTAATTCATTTTTAAAAATAACAGGATCAATTACAACGCCATTTCCAACAATGTTAATCGCATTTTTATGAAATATTCCGGATGGAATGGTATGTAAAACATGTTTATTCCCATCAAAAATCAGGGTGTGACCTGCATTTGGTCCCCCTTGAAATCTAGCTACAATATCGTAATCATTAGCAAGAACATCAACAATTTTACCTTTTCCCTCATCACCCCATTGGAGGCCCAGTAGTAGATCGATCATTTAATTTTTATAGTTTATCTGATTATTTTTTATTTCTTTTTCCGTAAAAATATAGGGAATGTTTATCAATTTTTATATCAAATACTTCTTCAATAGATCTTTTAATATTACCAATTCTGGGATCGCAAAACTCGATTACTTCACCAGAATCTGTAAGTATGATATGATCGTGTTGCTTATTAAAAAAGGATTTTTCATAATGAGCATGGTTTTGCCCAAATTGATGCCGGCGAACTAATCCACATTGTAATAATAATTCAATCGTGTTATAAAGTGTTGCTCGACTGACTCTATAATTTTTATTTTTCATTTCAATGTAAAGAGTCTCAATATCAAAATGGTCTTCATTATCATATATTTCCTGTAAGATGGCAAATCGCTCTGGAGTTTTTCGCTGATTATTTTCCTCCAAGAATTTGGTAAAGAAAACTTTTACTGTTTCCTGATTTTGATCGTTACTCATTTTTTTTGTTGAGAAAATTACTCGACAAATTTACATTTTTCCTAAATAATATGATGGGTTATTAAAGAAAAATTAGTTAATAATACGTTCAACTTTTTCAAGCCCTTCAATCTTTTTTAATTTTTGGATCAAATGTACAAGTTGCTTATTGTTTTTTACACCTACAGATATTTCGCCATTAAAAAATCCTTCATTTCCTGAAATATTAATACTCTGAATATTCACATTTAAGTCACTGGATATAACACGAGTAACTTCATTAGCCAGTCCCATATTATCAATACCTTTAACACTCAGTGAAGCCTTAAAACCTTGTTGAGACGAATCTATCCATTTGGCACTAATAATTCTATAGGAATATTGTGATTGTAGACTTAAGGCATTTGGGCAATTGTGTTTATGAACTTTGATTCCGTCATTTACACCAACAAAACCAAAAACCTGATCACCTGGAATTGGATTACAGCATTTTGAAAGAGAATAAACTAATTTTTCTTCATTTTTTCCAAAAACCAGCATATCAAAATTATTGATTACCTCATTCTGCACTTCTTCATGATTTATGGTAGATCGTTTGATTTTAGTTTTGATAAAATGAACAAATGCATTTGACTTTTGATTCGCGAATTTTTTCAATTGTTGATTGTCAATAGATCCATTTCCAATTCTATAAAAAAGATCAAAACTTGTTTTTAACCCCAAAAAGTTTACCAATTCATTTATAGTTCTGTCATTAAATTTTATCTTTATATGACGCAATTTTCTTGATAGGACTTCTTTGCCTTCATCAGCAATTATTTTCTGCTCTTCTTTTAAAATGCTTTTTATTCTTGATTTTGCTCTTGCAGTTTTAACAATGTCAAGCCATGCCAATTTTGGTTTTTGATTTTTTGAGGTTATGATTTCTACCTGATCTCCACTTTTTAATACCGTACTTAATTGAACTAATTTATTGTTGACTTTTGCCGCTCTGCAACGCATACCTATTTCTGTATGTATGGCAAAAGCAAAATCTATAGCTGTAGCACCCTTAGGCAATGATTTGATATCACCATTTGGAGTAAAGATGTAAATTTCTTCAGCATATAAATTCATTTTAAATTGCTCTACAAAATCCACGGCATTTAAATCAGGGTTTTCTAGAGATTCCCTTAATTTATTCAGCCAGTTATCTAAGCCACTTTCTTTTTGTTTTCCTTGTTTGTATTTAAAATGCGCCGCATAGCCTTTTTCGGCAATTTCGTTCATTCTTTCAGATCTAACCTGAACTTCAACCCATTTACCTTTAGGGCCCATTACCGTAATATGTAAGGATTCATAACCTGTAGATTTTGGCTGTGTGATCCAATCTCTAAGTCTGTTAGGATTCGGTGTAAAATGGTCAGTGACAATAGAATATATTTTCCATGCATCAAATTTTTCATTTTTCTGAAGTGATTTAAAAATAATTCTAATTGCGAATTTATCATACACTTCTTCAAAAGAAATTCCCTGAATCTGCATTTTTTTTCGAATAGAATAAATGGATTTGGACCTTCCTCTTATTTCATATTTAAACCCGTGTTTGTCTAAAGAATCTTTTATAACTGAGGAGAATTTTTTTATGTATATTTCCTGTTCTTCTTCACTCTCAGTTACCTTATTTTGAATGTCATTAAAAACTTCAGGTTCGGTAAATTTAATGCCTAGATTTTCAAGTTCGGTTTTAATATTATACAATCCCAATCTGTGTGCAAGTGGGGCATAAATATAAAGTGTTTCCGAAGCAATTTTAACTTGCTTATCGGCTCTCATGGAATCTAAGGTTTGCATATTATGTAACCTGTCAGCAATTTTGATTAGAATAACCCTTACATCGTCATTTAATGTAAGCAACATTTTTCTAAAATTTTCAGCCTGAATTGATGCGTTTTGCTCCTTTTTAAGCCGTGAAATTTTAGTCAATCCATTCACAATTTTAGCAATTGTTTTACCAAATAATTGCTCAATATCTGTAAAGGTATAATCCGTATCTTCAACAACATCATGTAAAAGTGCTGCTGCAATAGAAGGAGCACCCAATCCAATTTGATTGGCAACAATTTTTGCAACAGCTATTGGATGAAAAATATAGGGTTCCCCCGATTTTCTACGTTGGTCTTTATGAGCATCCAAAGCAAGATCAAATGCCTTCCTTATCAATACCTTATCTTCCTTGGATAGTGTAAGGTAGGTGTCCTGAAGCATATGCTTATAGCGATTTGCTATCTCTTTATTTTCTTCTGCTATGGTTGCTTTATAAGCCATAGAATAAAAGTAGATGAAATAAATTAACTAACAATAAGCTATTCTGTATTATTTTTTAAATGTAAAACACGTTGTAGTAAAGTAGGATGAGAATAATGCATAAAAACAGATGCTTTATGCGGAGTAAGGTTACTCAAACTATTTTTTGACAATTTCTTAAGAGAAGAAATTAATGATTCTGCATTAAATTTTTCCATAGCATAATCATCTGCCTGATACTCGAATTTTCTTGACATATAATTCATTAATATTCCTGTAATTTCAGAAATGGGACTATATAATACTCCAAAGGCAATCAAGCCAATATGAAAACTTGGTTGATCAACTGATAATGCACCTGACAATATTGGATTATTTATTAAAAGAGATAAAATAAATAATGTAAAACCTGTTAGCATAATAGAGATCACCATATTGATAAATACATGCTTCTTTTGATAATGGCCAACTTCATGAGCCAATACAGCAACAATTTCATCATTTTCTAAATCATTAATCAAAGTATCATATAAAACAATTCTTTTTTTAAGTCCAAATCCGGAGAAATAGGCGTTGGCTTTCGTAGATCTTTTAGAACCATCAATCACAAATATTTTGTCCAAATTGAAACCAACTTTTTTTGCAAACCCCTCAATAGAAGTTCTTAATTCACCATCTTCAAGGGCTGTTTGTTTATTAAATAACGGAACAATTATTGAAGAATAAAACAGAGTCATAAAAATAGAAAATACGGCAATAAATACCCATGTGTAAATCCAAAAATAAGGTCCTGTTTGTTGATAAAACCAAACTACCAGTGCTAAAATAACACCACCAAGCACTATCGTTAGCAGCCAACTCTTTAGTTTATCCAAAAAAAATAATTTTTTCGTACTTTTATTAAAACCATATTTTTCTTCAATTACAAAATTCTGATAATAGGAAAAAGGAGTTGTGATCACATCACTGCCAAGCATAATAATACCGAAAAAAATTAGCGGTA
>JAUXGV010000120.1 GCA_030621915.1 Flavobacteriaceae bacterium | reverse complement strand
CTCATGGTTTTTAGGGATATTTAAATTTCCCATTTTTAACTATTGTTTTGTATTGAAAATTGATAATATATTTGGATTATAATTCTGAGCCGTGGCTCAGTATCTTTAACAATAAGTTTTTAACAATTTAATATTTATACATGGCATAATTTTACTTTTATTAAACATCTGTTTCCAAAACATGAGTCTTTCCGGAATATTTTAAAAGATTGTTTGAAAACGTTTCAAGAAAAAAGCAAATTATACTTCAAATAAAATTGTTAATATATCTAACAATAACATCTCTTTCCTAAAATTAAATGTTCGAATTCAATTTTGAATTCAATTTTGTTCACTTAAAAATTACAATTATGAAAAAGATAACTTTATTATTATGCTTAAGTATTGTTGGGTTTATGGGATATTCACAACAATCCAATCAAAAACTAAATAACATTTCAACCCAAGAAAATGTATTAACAATCCAAATTGGTAATATGGATTTTAAAGATGCTGAAGATCAAGACCTTCTTGTTGCCAATGATTTTAGTGATATCAATTTTGAAAATATCAATTTTGAAAATAACACGCACGAATTGGTTCATAAATCATCAAATCAAAACAATTTAGAATACCAACTAAAGGAAGGTGCTTTTTCATATAATGAGTATGTGTTACAATTTGATTTTAAATCATTTACACAGAAAAAGTTAAAATATTAGAAAGCCTAATATCTTATTAAAATACTGAAAAGTTATCTTCCCTATATATAAACAAAATCCGATTTAATTCGGTAAATATTAAAAATAGACACTAAAAAAATAAATCATGAAAAATTCTATCTTAATCATCGCAATTACATTCATTTCATTAACTAGTTATGCTCAAACTTCAAAAACTGAACAACCTGAGCAAATAACAAAATACGTTACTACCTTTCCCAATGGAGAAGAAGCAATTACTATTTTGGAAAGTAATAAAACCAATAATTTAAAATTATCTTCTGCAGAGAGTTTTTATAAATATGAAATTTTAGAACCTGCATCTCACGAATTGGTACACAAATCTTCAAATAGAGGGAAAGTATGTGATATAGATAAATCAAAGTTATCTGACGGAACCTATACTTTAAAAGTTTATACATCTGATTTTGTTATTACTTCTGATATTACAATCTCAAATATGGAAGTAGGAACGAATCAATCTATAAACTAATTGATTCAAAGCAAAGTATCCATACTCTTTAACAAAACAATTTTCTCATAAAATGATTAGTAAATAATCGAAATCAGGAATCACTAACAAACTTAATCAAATGGGAAACTTAAAATTATATTCAATAATATTGCTTCTAACATTCTCAATGTTTACACAGAATTCAACCTCACAATGTTTTACAGAATTGGATGAAAATCCTCATGATATTGTATATTTTAGATCAAGTAAATTTTCATTACCTGAGGTCAAAGTTGTTTATGGGAGACCCGATGCACAAGATAAAACGGTGTTTGGAACTCAAATTCCATATGGTAAAATATGGAGAACTGGAAGTAATGAAGCTACAGAGATAAAATTTTATCAAGATATTATGTTTGGTAATAAATTTGTGGAAGCCGGAACCTATGCTTTATATACAATTCCCAATGAAAACTATTGGACAATTATTCTGAATAAAAGAACAGATACTTATGGGGCTTTTTTTTACAACCCTAAAGATAATATTGCTATTATAACTGTACCTGCAGGGGAGGGAGATATGTTGGAAAATTTCACAATTGCGTTTACATCTAAAGAATATGGTTCTCAAATGGTATTGGCCTGGGCTAAAACAAGAATCAAAGTCCCATTATATACAGAAGCAAGTTTACTGTCAAAAATTTAAATAAATTGATTATTATTTTTTGATTATTCGGAGTTTTAAAAGATGTTTTACACATGAATATTGTGCTTATGTGTAGGTTCGCTTTCAAAACTATTTTAAAACTCCATTTTTTAAATTTTTAAAAAAAGGGAAAACCTAAATGGTGGATAATTATAGAAATAGGTTTGTTGTATATAGCAAGCCTATTTTTTTGTCATGTTATTACCTGAAATCGTTATTAAATTCTTCATAATTATTTTCTTGATAAACACTTTTTTGAATTTATTTATTTATTGGAAATATAATATTGATTTAAAGCAGCTCATTGATTTAAAATGTTATTTATTCAATAAATTACCCATTTTCATCATTCTGCTCAATATATTTACTGTTTTATACTCGCATATAAGTATTATTATTAAACTTCTGTCTAAGTTCAATAACTCAATTATATAAAATATAATAAATTTATATTCAATACGTTATATATTTTGGTGATAGATAAAATTAAATTATTAAATCACTAGTGGTTTATAGGTATATTCATAATTACCTTTTTTATCTATTGTTTGGCATTTAAAAATGTGCTTATATTCGTATTGTATTTAAGACATTCTTAATGCAAATTTTAACAAGACAATAACAAACTTTCCTATATAAATTATCGAGTTCATTTACTGAACTTCTTATTTTAATTTAAAGACATTGTATTATGGGAAATTTTAAGATTTGTAAAGCATTATTTGCATTGATATTATTATTTATGATTGATAAGAATATAAATGCTCAGTCTTTTACTCCATTGGATCAAAGTCCTCATGACATTGTTTACCATAGATCTTCGGATAATATGGCTTTACCAATGGTGAAAGTAGTTTATGGAAGGCCCTTGGCAAGAAATAAAACAATTTTTGGGACTCAGGTTCCATATGGAAAAGTATGGAGAACAGGAAGTAATGAGTCTACTGAGGTTAAATTCTATCAAGATGTGATGTTTGCTAATAAATTTGTAAAAGCTGGCACCTATGTGTTGTATACAATACCCAACGAAAACTATTGGACTATCATTTTAAGTAAGCAAACGGATACCTATGGGGCATTTTTATATCATACAGAGAATGATGTAGCAAGAATAAAAGTTCCAGTGGGTAAAGGAGAAATGATTGAAAACTTTACCATAGCTTTTAGTTCTCAAAATTATGGATCTTTAATGGTGTTAGCATGGGCTAAAACCAGAATTAAAGTACCATTGTATACCGAATCAAGTTTACTGACTAAAAGATAATAATTAATGAATTACAAGGTTTTAGAATGTGAATATCATAAATAATTTGAGTTAATAAAGACTACTTTCTGAAAATATTTTAAAACTTTGTTAAATAGATTTAAAAAAAAGGGAGAAGAAAGTAGTTGCGTTTATAAAATAGGTTTGTCTAAATTTAGATAAACCTATTTGCATTTTGTGGAGTATTTATCAAACAATGTTCACTTTTGCCAAACCATCGATACCTATTTTTGGCCACAAAATCATAGAGATAATCTCGGAATTTTATTGGTAAAAAAATAAAATAATAGAAGAAGTTCCAAACAGGACTTAGATTTCTTGCTATTCTTAATACAGCCGTTGACTTTTCATATACTTTACCATTCTCAATCAATATAATTGAACTCAAATTTGAAATATTGGAATTAAATTGTAACAAAAGATTGACCGCAGCGTCTGATTGAAGAGAAGCGAATAAAAAGTGTTTTTTTTTGTCGTGTTTTAATATGAATTGTGCAGATTTATTGCAAAGATTACAAACACCATCAAATAGAATAATTTTCTTTTTATCATAAGCTTTCATAAAGCAAAAATACAAAAATGTATATGTTCTTTTAACATTAGTTTAAGAATAAAATTGGATACCAATATTTATTTTTGAAAAAATAAATTAATCAAATGATAAAGCTTAAAAATCTTCACAAATCTTACCCAATGGGTAAAGAATCTCTGCATGTATTAAAAGGATTAAATTTACATATTAAAGAAGGTGAATTTGTCTCAATTATGGGATCTTCAGGATCCGGAAAATCTACCCTATTAAACATAGTTGGTTTATTAGATGAGCATGATGAAGGAGAATATTTTTTGAATGGACAAAAAATTGAAAAATTAGATGAGAAGAAAGCAGCAATTCTAAGGAATAAGTTTTTGGGATTTGTATTTCAATCATTTAATTTAATTACTTATAAAAATGCCTTAGAAAATGTAGCTCTTCCTCTTTATTATAAGGGTTTAGGAAGAAAGGAGAGACAAAAAGTAGCCATGGAATATTTGGATAAAGTTGGGTTGAGAGATTGGGCCAATCACCTTCCAAGTGAACTTTCAGGAGGGCAAAAGCAACGAATAGCTATTGCTAGGGCACTTGTTACAAAACCAAAAGTAGTACTGGCCGATGAACCTACCGGAGCTCTAGACTCAGAAACTTCAAGTTCGGTGATGGAATTATTAAAAGAAATTAATAGAGAAGGGATGACAGTTTTTGTAATTACTCATGAAGAGGATATTGCTGCTGAAACAGATAGAATCGTTCGTTTGAAGGATGGTATTATTATAAGTGATGAAAAGGTAGTTAAAAAAGTAGAGGCATAAATTATGTTTGATCTAGGGAATTGGCAGGAAATATTTCAAACCATCGGCAAAAATAAGTTAAGAACTGTTTTGTCAGGGTTTACAATTGCTTTTGCTATTTTAATTTTCACATTGTTATTTGGTGTTGGGAATGGATTACAGCATACTTTTGAGCGAGAATTTGCTAAAGACTCCATGCTTTCTATTTATATCTGGGGAGATAAAACAACCAAACCGCATAAAGGGCTTCAAAGTGGCAGGCGAATTCAATTGAAAAATGACGATTTGGCCTACTTAATTGAGAAGTTTGATGATAAAATGCTGGGAATAAGTCCCAAAATTGAACGTCGGCTTCAAGGTGTTTATAAAGGAGAGAAAAATAGTTATCAGGTTAGAGCCGTTTATCCCAGTTATCAGGTTTTAGAATCTGCTGAAATTCAAAGTGGCCGATTCATCAATATGCTTGATTTACAAAATAAATCAAAAGTTGTCGCTATTGGTCGTATGGTGGAAAAGGATTTATTTGGACTGAAAAGTGGTATGGGTAAAGAAATTATTTTAGGAAATTTTTCTTATAAAGTTGTAGGAGTTTTTAGTGACCCAGGAGGTGACCGGGATGAAAGATTTATATATACCCCCTTTACAACTTTTCAACAGATGTATGGAAATTCGGATAATGTTGAAAGTTTTGGATTGACTTATAATCCTGAAATGAGTGTTGACGAAGCAATAAAATTTGGTAGTGTTATAGAAAAGTCGTTAAAAGAAAAACATAGTGTTGCACCAAATGATCAAAGGGCTATTCAAGTTATGAATTATGCTGAAGGAAGTAGAAATGTTTCAAATATGATGTTGGGATTGAATATAATTATTCTTGTTATTGGAATTGGTACTTTAATAGCCGGAATAATAGGTATTAGTAATATAATGGTATATATAGTAAAAGAAAGAACCAAAGAACTTGGAATTAGGAAGGCTTTAGGAGCTACTCCAAGATCAATTATTGGTATGATTATGATGGAATCAATACTAATAACAGCATTGGCTGGTTATATTGGGTTATTGACAGGTACTACTATATTAAAAGGAATTGGTGATAGTTTGGAACCCTATTTTATTGTAAACCCAAGTGTAGAGAATTATGTGGTAGTTGGAGCCACAATTGTATTGATTTTTGCTGGAACCGTAGCAGGATATATTCCAGCACAAAGAGCAGCTAGGATTAAACCCGTGGTTGCCATGCGTGAAGATTAAATTTTATAGGATGAGATATTTCATATTCGATATAGACACTTGGCAGGAAATTTACGGTAGTATTCGTAAAAATAAAGTACGTGCGGGGATCACCATAATAGGGGTGATGTGGGGTATTTTTTTATTGGTTGTATTGTTGGGAGCTGCGAGAGGTATGGAAAATAATTTCAATAAATTATTTGGAGATTTTGCGACAAACAGTGTTTTTATTTGGGGTCAAAGTACAAGTGAACCCTTTAAGGGATTCCAGGAAGGTAAGCAGATTCGATTGAAAATATCCGATGTGGATAAAATAAAATCGGAAATTAAAGGAATTGAATTTGTAATACCAAGAAATATAACGCAGAGTTTGGTTGTAAATAATTTTAAATCAGGTACAATAGGTATTTTTGGCGATTATCCATTATTGGATAAATTACAAAAGAAAAACCTTGAATATGGCAGATTTATAAATGAAAATGATATAAAAGAACGGAAAAAAGTATGTGTTATAGATGATGAAACTTATAAGCAATTATTTGATAAAAATGAACAAGCTGTTGGAGCATATATCAAAATAAATGATATTAATTACCAGGTTGTTGGTCATTATAAAAATAAAATGCAGATGGGTGGACCAAGAGGAGGAATTCATATTCCTTTCTCTACCTTTCAGCAAGTATATAATCAAGGTGATAATATTGGCTGGCTGATGGTAACGGGAAAACCAGAATTTGATATCAGGCAGTTGGAGGCAGATTCTAAACTATTACTTAAAAATATTCATAAGGTACATCCTAAAGACGAACAAGCCTTTGGTAGTTTTAATATGGGAAATGAATTCGAAAAAATTACAGGATTTCTTACAGGTATGCAATTTTTAACATGGTTTGTAGGGATTGCAACCTTAATAGCAGGGGTATTTGCCATCGGAAATATTTTATTAATTACGGTAAAGGAACGGACAAAAGAAATTGGTATTAGAAGAGCCTTAGGCGCAAAGCCTGGTGAAATAAGAAGGCAAATTGTATTGGAATCAATATTTCTAACTTCGATCGCAGGAGCCTTGGGAATTATATTTGGCGGTATTGTATTGATGATAATTGATGGTACTATAGGCAGTGGTGAAGATGCTTTTTTGTCGAATCCAACGGTAGATATCCCTGTGGTTCTGATTGCTGTTACAACTTTGATTGTTTTAGGAACATTAATTGGTTTGATTCCTGCTCAAGTGGCCGTTAGTGTAAGACCGATTGAAGCCCTAAGTGATGAATAAAAAATTTATAATAATCAACTAGAATAAAAATAATATAATGAAGAAAATTTTAATTTTTGGCGGAATAGCTTTGGCTTTAATTGCTGTATTAATTTGGTTTGGAAAGAAAAACAGTGCTTCTCCTGTTGAATATGAAACAGAAAAACCATTTAAAGCAAATATTGTCAGAAAATCTGTGGCAACAGGTAAGGTAATCCCTCTGGAAGAAGTGGAAATAAAACCTCAAATATCAGGCATCATTGATAAGATCTATGTTGTAGAGGGGGCCAATATTAAAAAAGGTGATTTAATTGCTAAGGTTAGAGTTGTACCTAATGAACAAGCGTTGACTAGTGCTCGAGGAAGAGTAAAAAAGGCTCAATTACAAATGGATAATGCTAAAATTGTTTATGATAGAAATAAAAAATTATTCGATACAGGGGTCATTTCCAGAAAAGATATTGAAGGATTTGAACTAGCCTATAATCAAGCCAAGGAAGATGTGCAAAATGCTAAAAACGATTATGATATTATCCAAAGAGGATTTACTGGATCGGGTGGTTCAGCAAACACAAACATCAGGGCTACAACCTCTGGGATGATTTTGGAAATTCCAGTAAAGGAAGGATATCAAGTAATTCAAAGTAATAATTTTAATGCCGGTACAACTATTGCTTCCATTGCCGATATGACTAAAATGATATTTGAAGGTAAGGTTGATGAGGCTGAAGTAGGAAAATTGGAGGAAGGAACCGAAATTGAAGTTAATTTGGGTGCTATTGATAAAAAGAAATTTCCTGCAAAATTGAATTTTATTGCTCCAAAAGGCACCGAAGAAAATGGTGCAGTTCAATTTAAAATTAAGGCAGATATTACTTTAGATGAAGAATATTTTGTAAGAGCCGGATATAGCGCAAATGCTGATATTGTTTTAGAAAAAAAGGATAGTGTATTGTCTATTAAAGAGTCTTTATTGCAATTTGATAAAAAAACGGAAAAGCCTTATGTAGAAATTAAAATAGGTGATCAGGAATTTGAAAGAAAAGAATTAGAATTGGGAATATCTGATGGAATAAATGTAGAAATTATTTCCGGTGTCACAACTGAAGACGATATTAAAATCTGGAATAAAACTTCTAAAAAGGAGGATGACAAAAACTGATAGTAAAATACAACAATAATTTTAAAGCGTTTTAATTAATTTTAAAACGCTTTTTTTTATATCTTTATAAAATAGCATTTGTAAAAAAAACTTTTAAATATTAACTTTTTATGATTTAAATCATTGGAATTACTGTTTAAAAGTTGGAGATTTAAACTGAATTAATAATTAAAATATTATTTAAATATGGAGGTAAAATTAGTTTATTTGAGTGATTTAAAGTTCAATTTGAAAATTTGGAAAAAAGAATTGAGATTTCATCGTGATGAAATGGATAAGTTCGAAAAAAAACTTGAAATTATTTCTATTCGAAACCTTGGTTATGAGGCAATGGTTCCATTGGAAGGATTTCAGAATAAAATAATTCGTGAAAAAGAAGTCATTGGTAAATTGTTACAAAGGATTCGTGGAAAAATGAAAATTGTTGATACGGCGGATTTAAGTGAAGAATTGGATGGGCGGCTGAGAAACCAGCAAACCTCTCTCAAAGATGATATGAAAACCTATGTAAAACTGCATTATGAGTTGAAAGAAGATTTAATGGACTATTTTTTAAGATGGTTATAAAATTAAAAGCTCCAATTTTGGAGCTTTTTTATTCTTAAAACTTTGCTTTAAGGTCATATTTTGAATTAAATCAGTTGTAGAAATTATCAGGTGCTAACTATATCATTGAAATTGTTTTGCAATTGTTTCTGCCTTTCTGTTCTCTGAATAGTCATAAAACCCTTCTTTTGACTTTACACCTAATTTTCCAGCAGTCACCATATTTGCCAATAGGGGACAAGGTGCGTATTTTGGGTTTCCAAATCCTTCGAATAAAACATTTAATATTGAAAGGCAAACATCTAAGCCAATAAAATCAGCCAATTGAAGAGGCCCCATAGGATGTGCCATTCCTAGTTTCATTACGGTATCGATTTCATAAACCCCCGCGACACCTTCATATAATGAATAAATAGCTTCATTAAGCATAGGCATTAATATACGATTGGCAATAAACCCTGGGTAATCATTAACTTCTACTGGAATTTTATCCAATCTTTTTGACAATTCCATAATTGTTTGAGTGACTCCATCTGTAGTAGAGTAACCACGGATAATTTCTACCAATTTCATGATGGGTACAGGATTCATAAAATGCATTCCAA
>JAUXGV010000158.1 GCA_030621915.1 Flavobacteriaceae bacterium | reverse complement strand
CAGAATGATTTGATGGACCAAATTCTAATGTTGGATACTGTGTCACTTGACATAAAAACTTTTTTAATAAATGCCTTACTCAATTAATATGAAAAGAATCAAAACCTATCGGGAATTTTACCTTTATTATTTATCAGAACACGCTAACAAAACTTGTAGAAGTTTACATGTCATAGGTACCACCCTGGTATTTGTTTTTGCATTTTTGGCCATTTATTTATCTCAACCACTTTTATGGATATTGGTGCCTGTGTCAGGATATGGCTTTGCTTGGTTCGGACATTTTAACTATGAAAAAAACAAACCAGCTACGTTTCAATACCCTTTATGGAGTCTGGCATCCGACTTTAAAATGTTTTTTCAGATATTGAGAGGTAAAATTGGTTTGGATATATCCAAAGACCCACATAATTCCCAATAATAATTTCTTTAATACCTTTATTCAATTACAGAATCTATCCATGAATTGGCCGAAGAAACTCGGGCAAATAACAGTACAGATCCGTAGGTTAACTGTCTACTTAATCCTCCAGAAACAATTCCGGTAAGTTGAATTTCGCCATTATGATCGATAAACACACCGCCACCGCTATCGCCTTTAGAACCTCCAATTTCATAGGCTATAGGAATGGCAGAACCACATTTATTAAATTCAATCGTGTCAGGACTGTCGAAATCACAGATCAAAACATCCTTACCCAAAATTATTCCGTTCATTTGACCCCCAATAGAATCAATCATATTATTACCTGCCAACCTTTCTTGGCGTAAAGGTTTCTTTTGTCCAATCAAACCATTTCCAATATAGCCATAACCAATTTTATAAATCATTGCTCCTTTTTCTGACCTATTCCGATAGCGAATAGCGGGTGCTATATCAGGCACATGAGATTCTAGTTCAACCAAGGCCAAATCCCATCCATCCCATTGTTTTTTCCTTGAACTAGGAAGGCCTTTAAGTTTGGGATGCTTTACAATTCTTTTGGAACGATAATAAGTTTCACCAAATTTCCAAACAGAAGAATCCTGAACAAAATGTGAAGCAGTCAATACCCAATCCGAGCTAATCAAAACGCCTGTTGCATAACTGGTATCAATTTCTGAAATCGAATATCTCCCCACGCAGTTAAACTCATTTCTTTGGCCCATTTCTATATATTTATTAATGCTTACATCATGGCGTATAATTCCGTTAAATTGATTGTCAGTTTTTAAGCTGAAAAATGAGCAAAACATGATGGCTGAAAAAAGTATAGTTAATTTCATGATATAAATTTTATTTTAGATGTGTGTTGTTAAATGGTAATATTTAATCGATTAAATTTCGATGGGAATCAATTCTAAGTTCCAAAAAAATGAATAATTGTATGGCTAGAAACACAAGTATAGGACTTATCAAATACCATTGATTCTCTGGTCTTGATAAAATGTCAGTTAGACCTATCGTTTTGATAAAGGAACTTTCTGTTGAGATTTTATTAATATCTAGTCCAAGAAAGGCGAAAAGTAAAAATAGAACCAATACCATCATTAGGAAAATAGGTAATTTTAATGGTTTAAAACTACTTTTGGGTTGTGCCTGTAAACTTGAAAGTTTATCAAGAGTATTGCTTACAAATTTCTTTGAAGGATCTTTTTTAAAGGATCTTCCGATCAAGTCTATCAAATCTTTGTCATCACCAGAAACTTGATTTTTAAAATTCAATTGTTTCATCTTAAGTCGTTTAATTCATTTTTTAATAAAAGAGATAATTCCACATATAAATGCTGCCTACCTCGAAATAATCTTGTTTTTATAGTTGAAGGTTTCCATCCTGTTATATCCTGAATTTCCTTGATTGAACATTGATTTGTATAATATAAAGTAAGCGCAATCCTTTCTGTTTTTTCCAGTTTTTGAATGGCCTTATAGAGATATAATTCTTTGTCCTTTTCGAGCATTTTTTCAAATCCGTTGGAATAATTATCAGGTAACTCTAAAATATAGTCGGTACAATCGGCATAGTATTCCACTTTGTTTTTTTTTCCTCTAATACTGGTTAGGGAGGTATGGTAGACTATTTTATAGAGCCAAGTTGAAAACTTCCCCAGCTTTTTGAATTTAGCAATAGATTTAAAGACTTTTATAAAGGAATCTTGTACTACTTCTTCTGCATTTTGTTCATTTTTAACAATTTGAACCGCAATGGAATACGCAAAGGATTTGTACTTTTCCAGGAGATACAGATAACCTTGTTCTTCGCCTGCAATTGCCCTTGATATTGCTGTTTGTTCAGTAATTTTGTCTTGATCCATTAAATGAGGTCCAGATATATAATTAATCCCTATTTAATTTTCTATTCATAAAAAATGAAATTACCATTGCAATCCCCGTGCAAAGTGCTACCATGATAATATATGCCTGTGGGTAATTCCTGTATTCATTGGGGTTGTAGTGGATCAGTAAATATTTTTCAAAAAAGAATCCCGTCAAAACACCTAAGGCGAATCCGATAAATACCATGCCAAAACTCATTAAGAATAGTTGTTTTTTTTGAAGACTCTTTTTAAAAAATTCCATATCCAAGCCTGATTCCAAAAGTGCCAAACGTTCTTTATTGCGATAAGAGAAATAAGTGTAAACCACACCAAAAATTGTGAGGCAGATTGCGATGATTACGAATTTTGCATACATTTAATAATATTTTAAGTTTATATACTATGAGACTACAATATTTGAAAACAGGTTTCAAATTACTTATTTTATTCGATGGAGAATTGATTGAAAGGATTAATCTAAATAAATAATTTTGTAATTTTGGATTAATCGTAATTGAATCTATCACTTGGCTTGTAAGTAATGTATGACAATTATTTTCATGTAAAGAATCGAAAATTACCCGTCTAAAAAAACATCAATTATAATTATTAATTATGAAAACTGTATATTTTATCTTAACGATATTCCTGTCAATACAACTATTCGCTCAAATCCCAACAGATAATTTTGAGATAGGAGACAAGGCACCAACTTTTATTGGAGTTGATCAATCTGGCAACAAACTCAAATCTAAAGAGATTTTAGAAAATCAAAAAATACTCTTGGTTTTTTATAGAGGCAATTGGTGTCCTCATTGTAGAAAACACTTGGCTTCCCTTCAAGAAAATTTAGATGAATTGTTAGCCAAAGGAGTTCATGTTATAGTAGTGACTCCGGAAACAGCTGAAAACATTGAGCAAACAGAAAAAAAGCTCAAAACCAGTTTTTCCATTGTTCATGATACCAATAATAAAATCATGAATAAGTATAAGGTAGCTTATGAGGTTAATAAAGAAAATGTGGGAGGTGGATATTTTAATATCTTAGTCAAAACAACCGAATACAATGCCGCCGATAACAATGTATTACCTGTTCCTGCTACCTATTTAATTGACCAAAACGGACTGTTTTCCTATGTACAGTATGATTCAAACTATAAAAATAGAGCTGATTTTGGGGAGGTAATGAAATTAGTGGAGTGATTAATTATTATTACAAGTCCATATGAGTGATGGATTGATTGCGTAATATTTAGTATAAGCAATGTTGTATTTTTATGATCATAACTTTCGCTTGATAAAATGAATGATTTTAAAGTTTAGAATAATTCCATTTTACTAAATAAAAAAATTTTGGTTATACATTGTTGCCATTCCGATGTTCTATATTTTTCATAGTATCAAGTATGGTAATTAGCTTTTTCAGCCAAACATTCATTTTTCTAATTTCTTAAGCATTTCTTTGGCATTGTTGTTATTAGGATTTAATTCGAGGGATTTTTTATAGCTTCATCATTATTTCCTAATGTCATTAAGGCTTCAGCATAACTATCATAAGGGTTATCTCTATTTGGAAAAACTTCAATACTTAATTTAAAAACTTCAGCTGCATCTTTGGCGTTTCCAGCACGGAGTAATGTATATCCTGCAACGATAAGTTCATTTTCATCTATATAATAGTCACTAAAATCTTTATGTTCTTTATAAAACAAAATACCTTCTTCAATACCTTCTTTTTCAATAACTTCGGACATGAATTTAGCAGTTGGTTTTTTAGGAAAATCATACTGTTTGTCATATAAAATTCCGGTAACCGCCGTAGTAATGGCATTAAGATAAGCACGTCTTGTATTATTCAAGATGATAATACAGGAATTACTCGAGGGGATTCTTGTAAATAATGCACAAAATCCATCAATGGCACCACTATGACCTATAGTTTCAATCATATCAGTAGTATTCCCTATTGGTTTTTTTTTAAGCTCCCATCCATAGCCATAGTATCCTCCATAATCAATATCTTGAATATGTTGAGTAAATACTGCATCCATATATTCTTTTGGTAATAAGGTTTCGTTAGATAAAGCTTGATCAAAAAGGAATAAATCTTCAATAGTTGAATACATATTACCCACTGCAGTTGCTGTTGACATATCTATGTAATTGGAATTGAAATATTCACCAAAACCTTTAAAATAGCCTTTAGCTCTATACTTTATAATAGACCGATGTTTTTCAATTCCAGTATTTTTCATACCAAGAGGTAAAAGTATTTTTTCTTGTAAAATCGTTTCATAGGATTTACCTGTAATTATTTCAATTATATAACCTAAAATCATATAACCAGAATTACTATACGCAAATCGCTCTCCAGGTTTAAATTCTAGAGGAAGTTCTGAAAATTCATTGACCATTTCCTCAATCCGTACTCTGTCTGGATATCGGTTTATTTTTTTATCAGACTTATAATCTCTAACCGTTCCGGAAGTATGGGTAAGGAGCTGGTCTATGGTAATTTGCTTTCCATTTTTTTTAGGATAATCAGGTAAATAATTAGTAATTGGCTCGTGTAGGTCTAGTTTATTTTCTGCTACTAATTGCATAATTAGCATTGCTGTAAATGGTTTGGTTACAGATGCTATTCGGAACTTTGTGTTAATTTGGTTAGGAATTTCCCATTCCATATTGGCCAGACCAAATCCTTTTTTATAAATGATTTTCCCTTCGTGAGCCACCAAAATTGAACCGTTAAAACCTTCGTAGTCTGTATATAAACTAATGAGTTCGTTTATTTTATTTGCCTTGTTGATCTCCACGACTTTCTCGTTTTTGTTTTGTGCGCAAGAAACATTGATCAACGTTAATAATGAGAAGGTTGCAATTGCAATAATTTTTCTAACTAAATTTTTAATTAAAAGCATTTAAAAAAGTTATTAAGTTTCCGTAAAACTAGATGAGTTGAGGGATTGAAATGTCAAAAAAATGTAAAAAAAATGTCAACAGTTGCTAATTTTCGTAAAATAGTATGTTATTTACGATCATTATGAACAAAAGGAGAATTTATTTATATTTGGTTTTACTCATTCTGATTTTTATTGCTTGGGTATTCACAGATCCACCTAAGAGCAATAATGAGGAGCCGGAAACAATAAAAATTGCATTACGTGAAGTAGGTCATCAACTATTACTTGCCAATCAAGATTCTACATCCTTGGTGTTACCTGTTGTCAAAATAGCAGCATCAAAGTATAAAATGTCATTTCAAAAACAGCTTTCCATAGAGCCTGATAGTTTGGTCGCTATTGTAAAAAGAAGCTTTCAAAAAGCGGAGCTCCCCGAGTACTATATTGTTGAAGTAATTGAATGCTTGGTTAAAGAAGTTACATATAGTTATAAAATGAGAAATGAGGAAGATAAGAGTATTGTTCCATGTAGAGGAAGAAATTTGCCAAAAAACTGCTATACAATTGAAACTCACTTTTTGGATAAAACGATGTTTTCATTTGGTAAAAAATTCTTTTTTTTCATGTTATGTTTGGTTGTAATTATTTTCTTCTTGGATGTTTTAAATAAAAAACAAATAAAAATTTCCAATGAAAATTCTCAAAATCATACTTCTATCGGTCGCTTTGTATTTTATCCCGATCAAAATAAATTGGTAAAAGAAAAAATAGAAATTGTACTTTCAAAAAAAGAATGTGAGTTGCTTGCCATTTTTATTGAAAAACCAAATCAGGTTATTAAACGCGAAGAATTAACAAAAAAAGTTTGGGAAGATAATGGTGTTATTGTTGGTAGAAGTTTAGATACTTATATTTCTAAACTTCGGAAGAAGTTAAAAAGTGACAACTCCATCAAGTTAGAGAATATACATGGTGTTGGGTATCGACTACAGCTAAACGATTAACATTTAAAAATCGAATTTTAGCACCTTAATGTTTCATTTTTAAATTTGTTTCATATGAATGGCAACAGATTGATTAAGGGCACGTTTAATCGAAAAGAATTCCTCGAGGATAGTTGGTTTCAAGAAAATCTATTATTGATGTTCTAATATTTTTGAATATATAAATATGATTTTATAGTTGTAGATACCCATAGTGTGCTTATGAAGAAGAAAGATCGTGGAACTAAAAGAATAAAGACGCCTTGGCCAACCAAAGATGCAATGGAACAGGTTTATGCAATGAAACTTTGGGGTGCAAGCAAATCTGATTTTTATTCAGGTGTAGGATCCCATCATCCTGAGATAGTAAATCCATATATAGATGTTTTAACATCATTTTTAACATCATTTAAAAGCCCTCTTGTGGTATGTGATTTAGGTTGCGGAGATTTTAATGTAGGAAAAGAATTGGTAAAGCATACTGAGAAGTATATTGCGGTAGATATAGTAACAGACCTTATTGAACATCATAAAGAAAAATTTAAAGAAGAAAATTTAGAATTCCATTGTTTGGATATCACGGTAGATGATTTGCCTTCTGGGGATTGTGCTTTATTAAGACAAGTACTACAACATTTATCAAATGCAGAAATACAAAGTATCATTAGTAAGTTAACTAATTTTAAATATGTTATTTTAACAGAGCATTTACCTGAAGGAGATTTTAAACCCAATATAGACATTATTTCAGGACAAGGAATTAGGCTAAAAAAACAAAGTGGAATCAACTTATTAGCGCCACCATTTAGTTTAAAA
>JAUXGV010000079.1 GCA_030621915.1 Flavobacteriaceae bacterium | reverse complement strand
TTTACCGGTTTGGCCATTGTTTTTTATACCAATCCTAAACCCTTTGAACCCCGTGAGCGGGATTATGCCGTTGTAGGATCCTTTTATGTTTTTGCCATTTGGATTGGCTTTGGTGTTCTGGCAATCTACGAAAAGCTAAAACACAAATTAAAACCGACACCACTGGCCATATCATTAACTGCTGTTTGCCTCTTAGCCGTTCCGGTAATCATGGCAAAAGAAAATTGGGATGATCATGATCGATCAGATAAATTTGCAACATATAACAATGCAAAAGCCTATTTAGATTCCTGTCAGGAAAATGCAATCATGTTTACTATTGGTGACAATGATACCTTCCCGTTGTGGTATATGCAGGAAGTAGAAGATTATAGAACCGATATTAAATTGATCAATACCAGCTTATTCGCCAAGGATTGGTATATAGATCAGCAAAAAAGAAAGACATACCTGGCAGATCCTATTCCATCACAATTAACACACAAACAGTATCGTGAAGGTTCCTTGGATGTAGCATATCATTATCCATACCAGTTTCCACAGTTTAAAGATTCTATCATGGATATTAAATTTTTTATGAGATGGATTGCTAGTGATGATTCAAGAACCTATATTGATTTTGAAGACAATGGACATCCGGAAAAGGTTTATCCAACAAATAAAATTCGCCTCGAGGTTGACAAGCAAGCGGTATTAAAACATGGAATTGTTGCACAAAAAGATGCCGATTTGATTGTTCCATATATTGATATCACAATATCGGAAGCAGCATTGACTAAAAACAGAATATTGATGCTCGATATATTGGCCAATAACAATTGGGAACGTCCTATTTATTTTACAGGTGGAGCTCAGGCAGAAGAAGAATATATTTGGTTAAAAGATTATTTACAATTGGATGGCTTGGCCTATAAATTTGTTCCTATAAAATCTGAAATTGAAGATAGAAGTTTTCTGGATATGGGCAGAATCGATACAGATACTATGTATAAGCATGTTAAAGAATGGAGCTGGAAAAATTCAAATGGAGATATTTATGTAGATCCTGAAACCAGAAAAAATTCTATTTCTTTTAGAAACAGTTTAAGCAGATTGGCTGATAAATTATATGAAGAAGGTAAATTAGAAAAGTCAGAGGAAATATTAGACATGTCTATGGATAATATGCCTATTGAAAGATATGGATATTACCGATTGGTTATTGGATATATTGAATCTTACTACAATCTTAAAAAAACTGAAAAAGCCAGGAAAATTATTGAATTTTTAGTTTCAAATTTCCAGGAAAAAATATTTTATTCCAGCAATTTGGATCCCTATGATTTTTCTCAAAATTTTAGAGATTTAGAGGGTACATTAGACCTATATCGATATATAATTGCTACCTGTGTTGAGTTTGACAGCGAAGAATATTCTGGTAAATTGAAGGACGAATTTATGGCATCTGTATCACTTTTAGAGGCTGCATTAGAGGAAGAGTAGCTTGAAATTAATTATTAGAATTGAGAGAAAACATAAAAGAGCTTGCCTGCCGGTAGGCAGGTAAAAAATTTAGATGAAATTATATCCTGTAAAAACTCCTGAAATTGTACAAAATATCTTTAGGAGTTTTATTTGGAATATAGACACCGATCATAAGGAAATTTATCTCACTTTTGATGACGGCCCTATCCCTGAAATTACACCTTGGGTACTAAAAACTTTATCAAAATACAAGGCAAAAGCAACCTTTTTTTGTATTGGTAAAAATGTCAAAAATCATCCTGACATATTCGAAAAAATTATTGAAGAAGGACATTCTATTGGTAATCATACTTTCAATCATTTAAATGGCTGGAGAACCACTAGTCAAAAATATATGAAAAATATTGAAAAAGCAGAAATTAGTCTTCGGTCATCTGTCTTCGGTCTTCATTCTGAACCATCATCAAAATTATTCCGTCCTCCTTACGGAAGAATAAAACCAAGTCAAGCTAAAAAAATGTTAGCAAAGGGCTATAAAATAATTATGTGGAATGTTTTAAGTGGAGATTTTGATCAGAAATTGACCAAGGAAGATTGTTATCAAAATGTAATTAAAAATATGAATAATGGAAGTATTGTTGTTTTCCACGACAGTGAGAAAGCTTTTAAGAATTTAGAATATACGCTACCAAAGGTTTTGGAATATTGCACTAAAAATGGCTTTGATTTTAAGGCTTTGAATAATGCTGTACTCTAAATTAACTTTGTGTATTTGCCTTGTTAGCGTTGACTGGTTTTATTAATTTTTGTCGCAAATCACGCTGATAATCGCAAATGTGACTTCTAACTTTTCGCTTCCAGCCTTCACTTTTAACTTTTTACTTTTAACTTTTTACACGTATTGTTCCACCAAACTAATCAGGGTATTGGCATCCTGAGATCCTGTTTGCCGCCATTTCATTTCACCATCTTTGTAAATAATAAATGTAGGATTCCCTTTAATTCTTAAGGCTGAGGCCAGTGACTCATTTTTCGTAACATTAATTTTTACAACTTTTGCCTTATCTCCTAAAGCTGCTGCAACATCTCGAAGGGTAGAATGAAAGTTATTATTCTCCTCTTCCCATTCTGCATAGAAATCTATTAATGTAGGGATTTTAGATCCTATCAATTCACCAAATTTTGTCATATGATTTTTATTTATGAGCTTTTACAAATATAACATTTTTAATCAAGAACCCTTATAAATAGCCAAATATTAGCCCTTTATACCAATTATTTAGCAAATTTTTAAGAAATAAATTCCTTTTATGCATTCCAAATTGAATCTTTATAAATAAAGTTTTAAAAAACTTTCTGGTTTCAATCCACAATGTTAAAAACCACAATCAAATGATTCAATAAATATTTGAGGGTTTGTTTTTTAATTTAATTGAAAATCCTAAGTCATTGTAAACATTGAATTTGAATATTTTTGTTTTATATTTACTAACCTTGGAAATTGAAGTATTTTAAAATTCTAAACTTACTTAAAAACATATTCATGAAAAGTACGCTTCAACAAATCATCGAAAGAAATAAAAAGGAAGAAAAAATAGTTGCTATCGATCGAAAATCAGAAATTAACAATCCTTCAACCAAAGAAGATAGAAGAAGTTTTTTACAGAAAACAGCCCTTGGCGGAATTGCAATGACAAGTTTTATAGGCTTGTCTTTTGAAGATACAATAGCCCAGACTACTTCCAAAGTGAATCGTAATTCTTTACCATCAGCGCTTAAAATAACCGATATGCGTTACGCCCTTACTAAAGTTATGGGAGGAACTGCCATTATTCGAATTGATACAAATCAGGGAATTTATGGTCTTGGAGAGGTAAGAGATGCAGCCGATGTTCGTTATGCATTAATGTTAAAAAGTCGGATTTTAGGAGAAAACCCATGTAACGTTGAAAAAATATTCAAAAGTATCAAACAGTTTGGAGGGCCTGCGCGACAGGCTGGTGGGGTTTGTGCTGTTGAAATGGCTTTGTGGGATATTTGTGGAAAAGCATACAATGTTCCCGCTTGGCAATTATTAGGTGGAAGATACCGAGACAGCATAAGATTATATGCAGATACACCTGAAGCCAGCTCCCCCGAAGAACAGAAGAAATTGATAGAATATCGAACCAAAGATCAGGGTTATACCTGGTTAAAAATGGATGTATCCATTGGCGAACTAAGGGGCAAACCAAACACCATAGTCAATGGTAAATTCTGGGAAGACTCCAATGGTAGGCTAAATCAGTGGGGAGATAGAAAAAACTATATGTCTTATGGAAATACCATGCATCCCTTTACCCAGATCCAAATCACGGAAAAGGGTCTGGAAGAATTGCAGCAAATTGTTGAAAATGTTCGCAATATGGTGGGTTATGAAATTCCCATTTCAACAGATCATTATGGCCATTTCGATCTGAATAATGGCATTCGACTTGCAAAAGCTTTAGACAAATACAGATTGGCTTGGTTTGAAGACATGATTCCATGGCAACATACAGATCAATGGAGAACCCTTACTGAAGCTATAGAAACTCCAACAACTACGGGCGAGGATATCTATTTGCTCAAAGACTTTAAACCATTAATTGAAAAAAGATCCGTTGATATTGTCCATCCTGATTTGGCATCTTCAGGCGGGCTTTTAGAAACTAAAAGAATTGCAGATTATGCCGAAGAATTTGGTGTTGCTATGGCCATGCATCAAGCAGGGACTCCTGTGTCCTTTATGGCAAGTGTACATTGTGCGGCCGCTTCTGAAAATTTTCTTGCATTGGAGCATCATTCAGTTGATTTGCCTTGGTGGGAAAGTTTGGTAAAAATGGTAGACGGTAATAAAATGATAGATAAAGGTTTTGCACCGGTACCTCTTATGGCTCCAGGATTGGGAATTGAACTCAATGAAGATGTATTGAAAGAACACTTAGATCCTCGAGATAAGAGCTTTTTTGCACCTACAAAAGAATGGGATATTTTGCGTTCTCACGATAGAACATACAGTTGATCTTATTTTTGAACCCTCTAAAAAAAACTCTATAATCTAATTTGTAATTATGAACAAAAAAATCCTAATTATTTCATTATCTGTGCTATCGCTTGGTTTTATCCAAGCACAGGAAGTAGCATCTTCACCTGAATATATTAAAACTCTGACCTCTCAATGGGAAGGTGAGAGATCTGCAGATGGCAGGCCCAAAGTTTCCGATGCACTTCTAGAAAGATTGAAAAAAATAAGAACTGAAGAAGCTTGGGGTTATTTGCGTAGCAAAGGTTTTCACAATCAATTTGATGGAAACTGGAAAATTATTCATCAGGATAAGCCCATGACGGGCCGAGTTGTTACCGCCCAATACATGCCTTTAAGACCCGATTTTAAACAAGTGGTAAAAATGCAAGGAGCTAAAGAAAACAGAGATACTATTGGGGGAAGCAATTCGTGGCCTATTCAAATTTTAGAAAAAGGTGATATTTATGTGGCAGATGGTTACGGAAGAGTTATTAACGGAACCCTCATTGGGTCCAACCTGGGAAATGCCATTTATGCCAATTCAAAAAATGGGGTCATATTTGATGCAGGTGTTAGAGATTTAGGGGGTTTGTTAGAAATAGAAGGATTTAATGCTTGGTTTAGAGATGAAGACCCTTCCTATTTACAAGGGGAAATGCTTACAAGTATTAACGCACCTATTCGCATTGGTAGAGCCATTGTTTTTCCCGGAGATGTTGTACTTGCCAACCGGCATGGAGTTATTTTTATTCCTTCCCATCATTTGAGTGAATTGATATTATCCTCTGAAGTAGTGGGTTTAAGAGATGAATTTGGGTTTCAGCGATTGAAAGAAAAAAAATATACACCCGGTGAAATAGATACTAAATGGACGGATGAAATTAAAACAGACTTTGTAAAATGGACAAAACAATATCCGGATAATAAATTGCCAATGACAAGAACAGAATTAAACGATTTCTTGAAAAAGAAAAAATATTACTAGAGTTTAATCCATTAGAAAAAATATTAAAATTAAGAAAATCATGAATAAAAAATTGATATTAGCAGTATGCATCATTGTAATGGCATGCAATGACAATTCCAAATCTGAAAAAAAATTAAGTTCGGTAAGTCAAAAAATGGAGGTTGAACTGGCAATTAAGAAATTAAACCAATCCCTAATAAATCCTCAAAATGCTCAGTTTGATAAAATAGTTACACAGGGCTTGTCTTATGGACATTCAAGTGGGAATATTCAAAATAAGGATGAGTTTATTGATGATCTGAAAAATGGCCCTTTTGACTTTAAAGAGATCACTATATCCGATCAAACAATTGATGTATTTGACCAAACAGCCATCGTAAGGCATATTTTATCTGCTAAAGCAAAAAATGCCGGAGAGGATGTTGAAATTAGCATTGGTATATTTTTAGTATTTCAAAAAAATAATGATCATTGGAAATTAAGAGCGAGACAGGCTTATAAATTATAATGTATCCTCTTGAAAAAACTTGATCCATTTATTAATGAGAGGAATTTTATTCTAAAGATCGTCTCATTTTTTGTAGTTTTGATTTTCTTTCAAATTCCAACAAATGCCAGATCAAAAAAGACTTTTTTTACTCGATGCTTTTGCCTTAATATTTAGAGGCTATTATGCCTTAATAAAAAACCCAAGAATCAATTCTAAGGGAATGGATACATCTGCCATATTGGGATTTACAAATTCTTTATTAGATGTTATTAGAAGGGAAAAACCTGATCTTTTAGCAGTGGCTTTTGACAAAGGAGGTTCAGTGGCAAGAGTTGAAGCATTTCCTGAATACAAAGCCAATCGAAAAGAAACTCCTGAGGCCATTAAAATTGCAGTACCTTATATTCATAACATTTTAAAAGCTATGAATATTCCAATTATTGAGGTCGCTGGAATTGAAGCAGATGATTTGATAGGTACCCTCTCGGTTCAAGCCGACAAAGCGGGTTATAAAACCTTTATGGTAACTCCGGATAAAGACTACGCTCAATTGGTTACAGATAATGTGGTTATGTACAAGCCTGCAAGAATGGGCAATGGTATTGAAATTTGGGATGTTGAAAAAGTAAAAGAAAAATTTGAAGTCGATGACCCAAAACAAGTCATTGATTATTTAGGAATGATGGGTGATGCAGTTGATAATATTCCAGGCTTACCTGGAGTTGGAGATAAAACAGCAAAAAAATTCTTAAAGCAATATGGCTCTATGGAAGGGTTATTGGACAATACCCAAGATTTAAAAGGCAAAATGAAAGAAAAAGTAGAAGCCAATAAAGACCTTGGTTTACTTTCTAAACAATTGGCAACCATTATGCTGGATTGCCCAGTTGAATTTCACGAAGAAGATTTCAAACTTTCGACGCCGGATTTTCAAAAAGTCTCTGACGTTTTCCAGGAATTAGAATTTCGAAGAACCTTTGATAACTTCAATCGAATTTATAAAAGTTCTGGTAAACCGTCCGCTTCATCTAACGAGAATAAGATTCCTGCTTCTGCAGGAATGACAAAGGCAACCAATCAAAACATTTCTTCTGAAATACAGCAATTGGATTTATTTTCATCTGCTGCTGAAAACAATCAACAAGAAGTTATATCAGGCTTTCAAGAGGCAAAAAATACAAATCACTTTTACCAATTTGTGAATACCACCTTAGCTCGTAGTTTATTGATTAAAAAATTATTAAAACAAAAATCTGTTTGTTTTGATACAGAAACAACCAGCTTAAATACAATGGATGCTGAATTGGTTGGAATTGCTTTTACTTATGAAAAAGGCAAAGGTTATTATATCCCATTTTCTGACAATAGGGAAGAAACCCAAGAAATATTGGAACAATTTCGACCGTTTTTTGAAGATGAATCCATTGAAAAAATTGGGCAGAATTTAAAATATGACATCAAGGTTTTAAGTAATTATAATATCGAGGTTCGAGGTCAGATTTTTGATACCATGCTTGCCCATTATTTGATCAACCCTGATATGAGACATAATATGAATGTCCTATCGGAATCATATCTGAATTACCAACCCATTTCAATAGAATCATTGATTGGTAAAAAAGGTAAAAATCAGGGCTCAATGAGAGATGTTGATGTGGACAAACAAACAGAATATGGCGTTGAAGACTCTGATATAACCTTTCAGCTAAAAGAAATATTTGAGAAAGAACTGGATAAGAATAATCTCACAAAATTATTTAATGAAATTGAAATTCCTCTGCTAAATGTATTAGCAGATATGGAATTGGAAGGGATTAACGTAAATGAGGGTTTCCTCAAAAGTTTGTCGAAAGATCTGACCAAAGATATTCTTACATTGGAAAGTAAAATATATGGTGAAGCCAAAGTTGAGTTTAATTTGGCCTCGCCTAAACAATTGGGAGAAGTTTTATTTGACCATTTAAAATTGGTTGATAAACCAAAAAAAACTAAAACCGGTCAGTACGCTACTAATGAAGATGTTTTGTCCTATCTGGCTCCCAAACATGAGATTGTGGCACATATTTTAGAATGGCGAGGGTTGATAAAACTCAAAAATACTTATGTGGATTCCTTACCTAATGAAATTAATAAAAAAACAGGAAGAATCCATACAACCTATAGTCAGGCTGTGGCCGCTACTGGAAGATTGAGTTCGAACAATCCGAATTTACAGAATATTCCCATTCGTACTGAACGGGGTCGACAGGTGAGAAAAGCCTTTGTGCCTAGAGATGAAAATTACACATTACTGGCAGCAGATTATTCACAAATTGAATTGCGATTAATTGCAGAATTGAGTGGTGATGAAACTATGAAAAAATCTTTTATCAACGGAGAAGATATTCACCGGGCTACAGCTGCAAAAGTTTTTGATATTCCTTTAGATGAGGTAACACGAGAGCAACGAAGCCATGCCAAAACTGTAAATTTTGGAATTATTTATGGGGTCTCAGCCTTTGGATTAAGTCAGCAAACAGATTTGAATCGAACAGAAGCCAAAGAACTGATAGAAACCTACTATCAAACCTACCCTACTTTAAAAGCATACATTGCGAAGCAAGTTGATTTTGCAAGAGATCACGGTTATGTAGAAACATTATTAGGGCGTCGCAGATATTTAAAAAATATCAACTCTCAAAACTCTATCGTCCGATCTGGTGATGAAAGAAACGCCGTGAATGCACCTATTCAGGGATCGGCTGCAGATATCATTAAAATAGCCATGATCAACATTCACAATCTATTTAATAAAGAAAAATACAAATCAAAAATGTTGCTACAAGTACACGATGAATTGGTTTTTGATATTCACAAAGATGAATTGGAAATTCTAAAACCCATCATCAAACATGAAATGGAAAATGCTATTGAATTGTCAATTCCCTTAGATGTAGATATGGATATTGGCAATAATTGGTTGGAAGCTCATTAATTAGGCTTTTCTTAGGTTCTTAGTATTAAATCAAATTATCTCATTGTATCGCCCATAATTTAAGGACTTGGCTATGTAATTTTCAGATTCAGAATAACAATTAACCTAAACTTAACTAGTGTCTGGTTGGAAATACAGCAAAATCAATCCTTTTTCTTTTAGATGAGCATATGAAATTCGTCTATTTCCAACCAGACACTAACTAAGAACGTCAATATTCATCTCTTTTCATTGATTTAAAAATTAATATAGGGTAGATAATAAAGATGAACTCATATACAATTCTATATGAGGTTTTAGACCCATTAATTAATACCAAATATTGATAAAATCAAGACATGTTCTTTCTCCTTAAAATATCTCTAAAATCCTATTTGCTAAACGAATAATTAGTTGTACTTTTGCAAACTCTTTGAACAGAAGAGAAAATGAATGTTTAATCATAACAAAAAATTTAATTGTGAACACATTAAGTTACAAAACAGTATCAGCTAACAAGAACACCGTTAATAAAGAATGGGTTTTGGTTGATGCAGACGGTCAAACGTTGGGTCGTCTAGCCTCTAAAATAGCAGTGCTAATTAGAGGTAAGCACAAAACCAATTTCACTCCACATGTTGATTGTGGGGATAATGTAGTGGTTATCAACGCGGAAAAAATTATTTTAACTGGTAAAAAATGGGATGACAAAACTTATATTCGTCATACAGGTTATCCAGGAGGTCAAAGATCGCTTTCAGCGAACGAATTATTTGCAAAAGATCCAATTCGTCTTGTAGAAAAAGCAGTAAAAGGTATGTTACCAAAAAACAAATTGGGAAGTGCATTGTTTAGAAATTTATATGTTTATTCAGGTAGTGAGCATGATCAACAAGCACAAAATCCAACATCTATTAATGTAAACGAACTCAAGTAATATGGAAACTATTCACAAAATAGGAAGAAGAAAAACTGCTGTTGCTCGTATATATCTTTCAGAAGGTAAAGGTAATGTAACTGTAAACAATAAAGATTATAAGGAATACTTTAGTACTGACACTTTACAGTATAAAATTTTACAACCTTTAACCTTAACAGAAAATATTGGTGCTTTTGATATCAAAGCCAAAGTATTTGGTGGCGGTGTAACGGGTCAGGCAGAAGCAATTCGTTTGGCTATTTCAAGAGCATTAGTAACAATTGATGAAGAAAACAGAGGTCTATTAAAACCCGACGGATTACTTACAAGAGATCCAAGAATGGTTGAACGTAAAAAATTCGGTCAGAAAAAAGCTCGTAAGAAATTCCAATTTTCTAAACGTTAATATCAATGCCGAATTAATTTCGGCATCTAATAATAAATATTTAATAATCAATTTAAAACTGTTTGAGATTCTGATACAATATCGATAAGTATCGAAACAGAATTTCAGTTTAGCATCCAAATAATTAAGACTGATTAAAATCGCTACTTAGTTATTGCTAAAAATAACGGAACGTAAACAAAAATAAAATGGCACACATTGAAATTAAAGAATTAATCGAATCAGGTGTACACTTCGGTCACCTAACTAGAAAATGGAATCCTAATATGGCTCCGTATGTATATACAGAGCGAAAAGGAATTCACATTATTGATCTTTACAAAACAGCTGCAAAAATTGAAGATGCAACAAATGCATTAAAAAAAATTGCTGCCTCTGGAAGAAAAATACTTTTTGTAGCTACTAAAAAACAGGCAAAAGACATTGTTGCTGATAAAGCAAAGGATGTTAACATGCCTTATATTACTGAAAGATGGCCGGGTGGAATGCTAACAAATTTTGTTACTATTAGAAAAGCTGTTAAAAAAATGGGCTTGATTGATAGAATGAAAAAAGATGGTTCTTTTGAGGCACTTTCGAAAAGAGAAAAATTACAAATTAATCGTCAAAGGGCTAAATTAGAAAAGAATTTAGGTTCAATAACAGATATGACTCGTTTACCGGGAGCTATTTTGGTAGTTGATATCAAAAGAGAACATATAGCAGTTGCAGAAGCACAAAAATTAAACATTCCAATTTTTGCCATGGTTGATACCAATTCTGATCCGAGACAAATTGATTATGTAATTCCATCAAATGATGACGCCTCAAAATCAATTGATAAGATCTTATCCTATTTATCTGATTCTATTGCTGAAGGTTTGGCTGATAGAAAAAGTAGTAAAGAAAAAGAGATTGTAGCAAAAGAAGCTCCAAAAAAAGCCGAAGTTACCACTGGAGAAAAAGTGAAAATTGAAGAGAAATAAATAAACCTAAATGTTAATTGATTGATTTATCATCTTTTCATTAACAATTAAATACATTATATTATGGCAAAAATAACAGCCGCAGAAGTTAATAATTTAAGAAAAACAACCGGAGCAGGAATGATGGATTGCAAAAATGCATTGGTTGAAGCAAACGGTGATATTGAATTGGCAATTGAAATATTGCGCAAAAAGGGTCAAAAAGTTGCTGCCAAAAGAGCGGATAGAGAATCTAGTGAAGGTGCAGCAATTGCAATTGTAAACAATGACAATACATCTGGAGCAGTAATCGTTTTGGGTTGCGAAACTGATTTTGTTGGTAAAAATGAAAGCTTTGTAAATTTAGCTAATGAATTGGCTCAGCTGGCATTGAATACTTCTACCAAAGAAGAATTCCTAAATGCAGATTTTGGAGGAATTACGGTTGCTGAGAAGTTGATTGAACAAACAGGTGTTATTGGGGAAAAAATTGAACTTTCTGGTTATGAGAAAATTGATGCCCCATTTGTTGGTTCCTATATACATGGTGGAAATAAAATAGCTACTATAGTTGGTTTGACTGCCAATGTTGACGGTGCTGATGTGGTTGCAAAAGATGTAGCAATGCAAGCGGCAGCAATGAATCCTATTGCCTTAAATGAAGATGGCGTTGATGCTTCAATCATTGAAAAAGAAATTGAAATTGCAAAAGATCAATTACGTCAGGAAGGAAAACCTGAGGCAATGCTTGATAAAATTGCACAAGGTAAAATTAAGCGTTTCTTTAAAGACAATACATTAGTGAATCAGGCATTTATTAAAGATGCCAAACAAAGTGTTGCACAATATGTAAAAACTATTGGTGATGTTGAAGTTGCAGATTACAAACGTGTTGCTTTAGGTTAATTCACCTTATATTATTTATATAAAAAATCCCGATTTAAATCGGGATTTTTTCGTTTTACGCCTTACTTACAACGTCTTTGCGAACGGAATGAAATGCAGTGTAGCAATCTCTAAAATGAGTGTCTGAAGTTTTTATAAAAATAAAACACTAAATTTAGTCAACTAAAATCAGGACAGTACACTCGGAACAGTTCCGACCTCTACGCAGTAAACCTCATCACATAAAGGGTCTCTAGAATTCATTTCGATTATATTTTTATAAATATCTTTCTTCGGTATAATACATAAGTGATCAACCAAAATACTATAATATGGGAAATGCCAAACAACAAAGATCCATTCATATTTCCCGCGAAAGGAACAAAAACATCATTGAATAAATAACCTTTCAAGGACACAATTTCACCCGAAGAATTTGTGATTTTTATCAGACCAATACTTCTTGCAAAAAGACCGGCAAATACATATATGAATAAAGGGTTTGTTCCAAAGTGAATAAAGGGCTGAGACCATTTTTTAATACCTTTTACATCAATCAGCCAAAGTAACAATGATAAAAATAACATAGCAAGTCCACCGGTATAAATCACGTATGAACTTGACCATAATGGTTTATTAATTGGATAAAAAATATCCCAAATCAATCCTAAAACTACACCAATAGTACCGTATATAACCAGCTTTTTAATGGCTTTAATCGTATCGTCAGAAGTTTCTATGATTCTACCGGTAAAATAACCTAGCAGCACGGTTCCCACAGCTGGAATTGAAGATAGCAATCCTTCCGGATCAAACGGAATTCCAAATCCTTTATAAACGTGATTTTCTCCAACCATTAACAGATCCA
>JAUXGV010000048.1 GCA_030621915.1 Flavobacteriaceae bacterium | reverse complement strand
ATAAAGTAGTGGCTTGTTGGATCCTAGTTTGATAGTTTTCTTTTAATAAATTCACAATATCATGAAATAGGATTTAGATTTTGTTAAAAATGTTAAAAAGCACTTAATAAAATCTTAATGATAGTGCTCAATTTTAAATGATGTGTTATTTTAATGCAAAATTTAAAATATGAAGTACCAATACCTTTTCTTTTTATTTGTAATTACTATTGTTTCAACAGTTTATGGTCAAAAATCGATCAATGCAATAGTTGTTGATTCTATCACCCAAAAAGCCATTCCCTATGCAGCGATATCCTTTAATAAAGAACAAGGGGTGATTAGTAATGAAGTTGGTAATTTTCAAATAAACATCAAGAGAAAGATTAAGCTTCAAGATTCAATTTTCGTTAGTTTTTTAGGATATGAGACCAAACAATTTGCAGTGACTGAATTTAAGGACAGTATTATTTATATTATTCCAAAGATTATTGAACTTAATGAAGTAATCGTCACAGATAAAAAATATACAATTGATGAAATTATAGATAAGGTAAAGGAGAATTTGGAAGAGAATTATTATCGAGAACATTTTAAAGGGAAACTATTTTTTCGAGAATCTTATTATATGGATATGGTTAAAAGTCAAGTTAATCTTAAAAAATCAACCATACCCGAGTTCAACCAGATGTTCGTAGATAGTTTAATATCGGCTTTGCCGAGAAAATCAGATACTTATACGGAAGTTTTAGGGACCTTATACGGCAAATTAAATGATAATGACCCTCAGAAATTGGAAATTATCAAAGCCTCTGAATTGTACGATAAAAATGATGAAATGACCTTTGAAGCGTATGAAAAAAAGATCAATGGAATCATTAAAAAGCGAATTAAAAGAGATTCTTATTTTAAAATTAGATCGGGTTTGTTTGCCACAAAAGAAGAGATGGATACCACCTTGTACGATGGTATTGATAGAAAGGAACTAGATGAAACGGAACAACTAATTGAGCAACAAAGAAAAAATGAAACCGAGAAAAGGGAGAATTTTTTAAAATATAGACGCAATATAATTTCAGAACAGTTTAAACATAGTTTTATATATGAAGATAGCGAATTGAACTTTATTGAGAAGAGTAATAAATATAAATTTGAATTATTGGAGTACGCATACTTAAATGATAATTTTGTGTATAAAATATCCTTTCGTCCCAAAAGAGGAGCCGATTATAAAGGCTATATCTATGTTAATTTGCATGATTTTGCCATCGAAAGGGTTGATTTTGAAAATGTCAAATCTCTTAAAAAATTGAATCTTTTAGGGCTTTCTTTTAATCAATATTTGCTTAAAGGAACCTTGATTTATGTTAAAAATGATAAAAATAAGTACATGCTGAAATTTGCTGATATGAGTATGGGAGTTAAAATGGGCGTAAAAAGACCATTAAAAATAATTGAAAAAAACAAAAATGTAAAGGGTAGAAGGAAACAAAACGAATTATCTGGAAAGATTCATTTTATTATGGGAATTAAAACCAAACGTGAGTTGGTGGTTTTTGATAATGAAGTGATATCAAAAAAGGATTTTGATCAAATTAGTGAAGAAGCCAACGTAAAACCGACATATCTTTCCGATTACGATCCCGAGTTTTGGGAGGGTCATGATGTCATTGAACCCAATCAAGCCATTATGGATTTTAAAAGTCTTGAATAAATGAATTACCAGCATTTTTCTAATTGTTTAATCCTCCTTCGCGTTCGCTTCGGCGGACGAGAAGATTTGGTTTAATTCCCCAACCCTTGGGTCGGAAAATCAGGTTGTTTACAAAGCAAACTCAATTTAATACCTCGCATGCTTGCGTCGAGGTAGTTTAATAAATTTTGTTCAAAAGATAAATTTATTTATATTAGCAGACCGGAACAGAACAGAATGGATAATAATACAATAAATACCTTTGAAATTTTAATCCATCACCATAGTGATATACCAAAATATCGGCAAATCGTAAATAGTATTAACAATGCCATTTCCGAGAATATTTTGCATCAAGGTGACTTGTTGCCTTCAGTAAATATTTTATGTAAAACACATCAATTATCCCGTGATACTGTTTTTAAAGCTTATACAATTCTCAAAGAACAAAATGTAATTGAATCTGTTCCCAACAAGGGTTATTTTGTAGCCAATGAAACCCGAAAAGTCCTATTAGTATTAGATACTTTTAAGGCTTATAAAGAGGTGTTATACCACTCATTTATTGAAAATTTACCGGCTAATTTTATAGCAGATGTGCAATTCCATCATTATAATATTGAAAATTTCAAAACCATTTTAAATAATAGCTTGGGAAAATATTATAAATATATTGTAATGGGGTTTGACAATAAAGAGGTTCCTAAGGTACTGTCAACTATTAAACAAAATAAGCTTTTATTGATTGATTGGAGTATTCGTTCAGAATCACAAAACAATTATGTATTTCAGGATTTTGGTCAATCATTTTATAATGCTTTATCCGAGGCATTGGAATTATTAAAAAAATATAATAAATTAGTTTTTATATATCCTGAATATACCAATCATCCTAAAGAAGCACTTATTTTTTTTAAAAAACTTGTAAAAAAGCACAAGTTGAAACATCATATTATTTTGAATTCAAATGATTTTGATATTGAAAAAAATACAGCTTATTTGAGTGTTAGTGACAGGATATTGGGTAAATTTTTGGAACAATGCAGAGCAAAGAATTTAGAACCTGGAGTGGATGTTGGTTTTCTATCTTATAATGAAACACCCATGAAAAAATTCATTTATAAGGGAATTTCTGTAATTTCAACTGATTTTAAAGAATTGGGTACAATGTGCGCCAAATTTGTCAATAGTGACCAACCCATGCAATATTATGTGCCCACGAAATTAATATTAAGAGAATCATTATAAAATGTATTATATAGGATATGATTTAGGAAGTTCATCTATCAAAGCTGCTTTGGTACATGCGGAAACAGGAAAGTCATTGGGTCTTACGCAATTCCCTGATCAGGAAATGGCCATACTCTCAGTTGAAAATGGTTGGGCGGAGCAGGATCCAGAATTATGGTGGCTTTATATTTGTCAGGTAACTAAAAAATTATTGCAACAAACAGGAATTTCAGCTGATTTAGTAAAGGGCATAGGAATTTCTTATCAAATGCATGGTTTGATATTGGTCAATAAAAATAAAAAAGTTCTTAGACCTTCAATTATCTGGTGCGATAGTAGGGCAGTTGAAATTGGCAACCAAGCGTTTGAAGGAGTCGGACAGGATAAATGTATTTCGAATTTATTAAACTCACCTGGAAATTTCACACTTTCCAAATTGAAATGGGTCAAGGAGAATGAACCAAAGTTATTTGAACAGGTTGATAAATTTCTCTTACCAGGAGATTTTATCGCTCTTAAAATGACGGGTGAATGTACAACAACTATTTCAGGATTGTCCGAAGGTATCATGTGGGATTTTAAACAAAATAAACCTGCAGATTGGCTATTTGATTATATGGGAATCAGCCAGGATTTCATACCTCGAATTGTCCCTGCTTTTTCCAATCAAGGAATTTTGACAAAAATTTCATCAGATGAAATAGGTTTGCCTTCAGGTATTCCATTATTATACCGGGCAGGAGATCAGCCCAATAATGCACTCTCCTTAAATGTGGTTCATCCTGGGGAGATTGCTGCAACGGGTGGTACATCTGGTGTTGTATATGCGGTGTCGGATAATAGCGATACCATTGAAAGTTCTAGGATCAATAATTTTGCCCATGTAAATTACAGCAAGGAGAATCCGCGAATCGGTAAATTATTATGTATCAACGGAGCCGGGATACAGTATAGCTGGATGAAGAATAATATTAGCGGGTCTAATGAGTCATTTAGTGAAATGAATGATTTGGCATCCTATGTTCCTGTAGGTTCTGATGGCCTAAGAATTATGCCTTTTGGAAATGGAGCCGAACGTATGTTAAATAATCAGAACAATGGTTCGAGCATTTATAACTTAAACTTTAATAAACATCAAAGTCAGCATTTATTTAGAGCTGCTTTAGAAGGAATTGCTTTTTCTTTTGTATATGGAATAAATATATTAAAAAAGGACGGTGTTAATTTATCAACATTAAAGGCCGGAAATGATAATTTGTTTAGGTCTGAGATATTTTCGAAAACGATCTCGACCATCACAGAAACCGAAATAAAAATTTTAGATACAACAGGTGCTATAGGAGCAGCCAGGGCAGCAGGAATTGGAGCAGGAACTTTTAATTCAATGGAAGATGCATTCTCAGATGAGGAGCAAATAATGACCTATCACCCATTAAATGAAAAACAAATGTATGTTGATGCTTATCAACAATGGAAACAGGATCTGGAAAATAAATATAATAATTAAAATATTTTAGAATGACACTAATAGGTAAAAAAGAATACTTTAAAGGAATTGATAAAATTAAATATGAAGGAAAGGAATCTGACAATCCATTGGCCTTTAAATTTTATGATGAGCATAGAATTGTTGCTGGTAAAACCATGAAGGAACATTTCAAATTTGCCATGGCCTACTGGCATACCCTGTGTAATACTGGTGGTGATCCGTTTGGACCAGGCACTAAAGTTTATCCTTGGTCGACAAGTAATAGCCCAATTCAAGCAGCTTATGATAAGGCCGATGCAGCTTTTGAATTTATTACAAAAATGGGATTTGAATATTATTGTTTTCACGATTTTGATTTGGTTGATGAAGCAGCAACTTTGGGTGAATCTGAAAAAAGAATACATACAGTAGTTGATTATTTAAAACAAAAGCAACAAGATTCAGGAGTAAAACTTTTATGGGGCACCGCCAATTGTTTTTCTCATCCAAGATATATGAATGGTGCATCCACAAATCCGGATTTTAATGTAGTTGCCAGGGCAGGGGCACAGATAAAAATTGCCTTGGATGCAACGATTGCCTTAAAAGGAGAAAATTATGTGTTCTGGGGTGGACGAGAGGGGTATATGTCGCTTTTGAATACCGATATGAAACGCGAATTAGATCACATGGGGCAATTTCTTGGAATGGCTCGTGATTATGCAAGAGGTCAGGGATTTAAAGGAAATTTCTTTATAGAACCCAAACCTATGGAGCCTTCAAAACATCAATATGATTTTGATTGTGCCACCGTAATTGGCTTTTTAAATCAATATGGATTACAAGATGATTTTAAGATTAATATTGAAGTAAATCACGCGACATTGGCACAACATACCATGCAACATGAATTACAAATTGCAGCCAATGCGGGTATGCTTGGAAGCGTTGATGCCAATAGAGGAGACTATCAAAATGGATGGGATACAGATCAGTTTCCGAATAATTTATTGGAAACCACCGAAGCTATGTTGGTGTTTTTAAAAGCTGGTGGATTGCAAGGTGGAGGTATCAATTTTGATGCTAAAATAAGAAGAAATTCAACGGACTTAGATGATCTTTTTCATGGACATATTGGTGGTGCAGATAATTTTGCGAGGGGATTGTTAATTGCAGATAAAATTATTTCCTCATCGCCTTATGATAGTTTAAGAGAAAAAAGATATAGTTCTTTTGATTCTGGTAAAGGAAAAGATTTTGAAAAGGATCAATTAGATTTTAGCGATTTGTATGATATTGCTCAGCAAAATGGAGAATTAGAATTACAAAGCGGTAAACAGGAGTTGTTTGAAAATATTATCAATCAATACATTTAATAAATATTGAAGGATTTAACGTTAAATGAATCTAAAAAGTAAATTATGGAATCGGTATTAGAACCCCTGGACTGGGCTGTACTTGGCTTGTATTTTTTGGTGATCATTGGCATAGCAGCCTGGGTGGTTTTACAGAAAAATAAAAACACAGAAGATTATTTTTTGGCAGGACGTAATGTTGGCTGGTTTGTTATCGGGGCTTCCATATTTGCTTCCAATATTGGATCTGAACATGTAGTAGGGTTAGCAGGAACAGGATTTCAATCGGGTACTCCCATGGCACATTATGAGCTTCATGCCTGGATTGTTCTGTTATTAGGTTGGTTGTTTTTACCATTTTATATTAGAAGTGGTGCCTTTACTATGCCTGAGTTTTTAGAAAAAAGATTTGACAGCAGGTCGCGATGGTTTCTGTCGTTATTTTCTTTAGTGGCATATGTTCTTACCAAAGTATCTGTTACCATTTATGCAGGTGGGATTGTAGTTTCTGAACTATTGGGAATTCCCTTTTGGTATGGAGCCATAGGCATTGTAATCTTTACTGGAATTTATACAGTAGTAGGAGGATTAAAAGCAGTAATCTATACGGAAACATTACAAACTGTAATACTTATTTTTGGTTCACTAATTATCACTTATTTAGGTTTACAAGAAGTTGGGGGATGGGGTCAATTGACAGAAACAGTGAAAACAGTGAGCCCAGATCATTTCAATATGTGGCGACCGATGAATGATCCTGACTTTCCATGGACTGGTTTATTATTTGGTGGAACCATTGTAGGTTTATGGTATTGGTGTACGGATCAATATATAGTACAAAGAACTTTGGCTGCCAACAATATCAAAATTGCTAGAAGAGGTGCAATTTTTGGTGCCTATTTAAAATTATTGCCCATTTTTATATTTTTGATCCCTGGAATTATTGCCTTTGCTTTGAGTATTCAAAATCCTGAGGTTTTTAGTATTGAAAAGGCGGACAGAGCTTTTCCTATGTTGGTAAAAACTTTACTTCCTGTTGGGTTGAAAGGCTTGGTTGCAGGTGGATTAATGGCAGCTTTGATGAGCTCTTTAGCCTCAGTATTTAACTCTTGCTCCACGATTTTTACCATGGACATTTATAAAAAGTTACGACCAAAAAAAAGCGAAAAAGAACTTTTAAAAATTGGAAAAATTGCAACAACTATTATCGTAATATTAGGAATTTTTTGGATTCCTATTATGCAAAAAATTGGAGGTGGTGTGATGTATCAATATTTACAAAATGTTCAATCCTATATAGCGCCACCCGTAGTTACAGTGTTCTTATTAGGAATCATTTGGAAACGTGTAAATTCTCATGCAGCTATCATCACTCTATTGGCCGGATTGGCACTATTAATGTTACGATTGGGTTCAGAAATATATTTCCAACAGGATATATTACATTTTAAAAATACAGGTGTTCAATTGTCAAACGGAATTTTATACGGTTTCGCGACAATTAACTTCTCGCATATGGCAATCTTTATGTTTATTTTTTCCGTAGCCTTATGCATTTCCGTAAGCCTTGCAACTGACCCACCAAATTATCAATTGATTAAGGGACTATCTTTTGGTACGTTAACAAAAAGAGATAAAGAAATATCGAAAGGGAGTTATACTCCTGTTGACATCGTATTATCGCTATTATTGGTTGTAATTGTGATTGGAATATTGGCCTATTTTACAGGATAGATCAATTAAGTTAACGGTGTAAAATTAAAGGCATTATTTTTTGTTAAACACAAAAAAACCTCTCTTTAAAAAATAGATTGAGAGAGGTTTATTGATTTTGCGAATATATTTCACATTAATAATAAGCTAAAATTTCAAACAAACTGGCATAGAGATATTCGCTTGATTTCCGGTATAAGTCAACAAACCGGTATTTTGATCTCTTTTAAAAATGGTTATATTATTACTCTTTTGATTGGCTACCAATAAAAATTTCTCATCCGGAGAAAGCGTGAAATTACGAGGCCAATCTCCTTGAACCGGTTCAGTTTTTACAAGCTTTAATTTCCCTTCTTCCGAAACAGAAAAAATGGCAATACTATTATGACCTCGATTAGAACCATATAAAAATTTTCCATCTGAACTTATATGGATATCTGCACAATAAGATATTTCAGAGTAACCAGCGGGTAAAGTACTCGACTTGTCAATTCTTTCGAAAATACCGGTTTTACGATTAACTTTAGCCGAAACAATAGTATTCGATAATTCATTAATTATAAAAACAATATCCTTAGTAGGATGAAAAGTTAAATGCCTAGGGCCATCACCTTTGTCCAATTCCAATGCAATTTGTTTAACTCCCAATGTACCATCTGTGTCAACAGAATATGCAACTATTTGATCGATCCCTAAATCGGCTACATATAAATATTTTCCTAGCTTATCAAATTTAGAACAATGGGCGTGTGGTGATTTTTGATTGGGTTCAACAATGCTACTCCCTTCATGTTGACGAGTTTGAACCGAATCGGTAATTTTTCCATTCTTAACAGGATAAACGGCAATGTTTCCTGAACCATAATTGGCAACTGCTACAAGGTTTTCTTTTGCGTTCAAAGAGATATAACAAGGTCCACTACCTGCACTTTCAACTGTGATCATCTCTTCTAATAAACTTCTGTTGGAATTCCACTTGTATGAAGTTATTTTACCAGGATTCTTTTCATTCACAGCATAAACAAATTGCTTGTCTTTACTTCGTACAAGATAAGATGGACTTGAAGCTTCTACTACTAACCCTTTGTTTTCAAGTTTGCCATTGGAGGGGTTAAAAGCCAGTTTATAAATGCCTTTACTAGTTTTATTAGTATAGGTACCTATCAATAATTCAATGGTTTCTGGTGTTGATATTTCTTCTTTTAATTCGGGCATGACCTTATTCTTCTTTTCATTGCATGAAATGATAGAGCATAGGATAATTCCCATATATAAAATTTTTTGACTTAAATTCATTTTGATTTATTAGATAGTTTTAGAAAGTTCAAAAATAAGAATTAGATATTATTCAATAAATTATTTGAATCACGATACTTAGTAATCTGTATTATTTTTACTATGGTCTTCGCGTGCATCTTCAACATCATCCATAGAAGGACCTTGTTCAATTTTTCGCCAATCAATGGTTTTATGATATTTCTTCATAGATAGTTCCGCATCATAAATCCTGCTGTCATGACGTTCAAGGGTATAGGGTGTATAGTCAGGTTGATCGGTAAAAAAGTCCTGTAATAATGAGGCGGTAATATCAAAGTGGTTTACGTAGGGTACATTTAAAATATTATATATGGTTTTAAGAATAGCACCAAAGTTGGCATGTGTATGAGAAACATGACCTTTTTTCACATAGGGTCCTGCCATCATTAAGATGGATCGATGTGCATCAACATGGTCAACACCCCCTTGAGGATCATCTTCTGTAATAATAACCAGCATGTTCTTCCAGTATTTGGTTCTGGATAGAAAATGTAGTACACGCCCAACAGCAAGATCATTATCTACCATAAAGGATTGTCTATAAGGGTAACCATCTTCAGGGCGAATTCCGGCTCCATGATCATTAGGAATCATCATTGTAACAAAAGGTGGCATCTCTTCAACTCCATCTATCCACTTTTTTGTAAACTCTGTCTCAAATTGATCCATTCTGTATTGATCTGGAATATTCATATTGTAACCGGCATAGTTCCAGCTGGTTCTCTTAAAAAGAGCGTTTTGCTGTGGAATCATAACCCCATGAGCGGCCCCTGTATTTACATCGTACCATTCCTCCCGTTCATGACCACTTTCATTAGCCTGTCCAAAATTATAAAAATCGACTCCTTGTCTTTCCATTGCCTCCCATAGTCCCCCAATTTCGGCATAATCTTCGGGATCCACACTGCCGATCGTTTTTGGAAAACGACGGCCTGGTGCATCTGAAAAGGCCATAACTGTTTTACTCGTACTCGCATTAGCTTCTACCCATTCATTGGGAATTACCCCAACCAACCAATGATGACCATGGATAGAAGCATCACTGTCACAATAATAATTATCCGAATAGGCAAATTGTTTAGCCGTTTTGTGATGGTTTGGAGAAATTCTTAGGTTAGGAAAATCCATTTGTATCGAGTCTGGTAAAGTATAGGTGTTGTTAACACCGTATCTGGCAAGTGTACTATCGCCCTTACTCGCTTTTAATTGCCCAAAAACCTCGTCAAATGTCCTGTTTTCTTTGGTGATATAAACTACATGTTTAATCGGGCTTTGGCGTAACCCCGGTAACGGTGGCAAAGGATTTTTTCCATCATCAACAATTGTTGTTTCAATAAATGTATTGTCAATGGACAGATTTGTGTATTCTGCTAATTTAGCATCAGATGGTACCGTAACTTTTTGAAAACTTCCCAATTGAACAGAACCAATATAAGTGCCCAGTTTTGTTTTTACAAAGTCTCTTCCTCCATTTGGACCTGCCCCTAATCCTCGGATACTAATAATATAAAGATCTTTTTCATCCTTGGACAGCTCTACTCTGGTGGGTCCCCAGCCTGAAGGGATCAGTCCTTTGGTAGTTTTACTTGGAATATCAATAACGGCTACCGCATTGAACCCCAAAAGAGCCACATATAAAGTTTTCTCATCTTTGCTCATTGTAATACCAAAAGGTAAGGAACCTCTTAAATTATCAATACGCCGATCTATTAAAATTGGAATATGACCAACTATTTTCTGGTTGGTATGATCAATGATTGTAATATTGTCATTTGTGGCGTTTGTTACGTAGGCAAATTGTTTTCCTACGGCAATGGAGTTAGGGCTGGCTCCACCCACTACCTCTGCATCCTCAACCGTTTGACCAATTTGGTGGCCTGTTTTGAATTTATTCATTACCTTATTGCTTTCCAGATCAATGGTAAAGACACTCATGGCATCAGGATGTAAAGGACTACCTAGTCCAGGTATCTGTTTTCCTTCTACTAAGGTGCCATGTATTGATTCCGGTGTATTATTTCCATAAGGAGGACGAGAGATCAGTAAATCTTCAATATTTTCAGGTGTGGCACCAATTACTAAGGGATAAGAATACATTCCTACATTTGCCACAAAGGCTTGATTATTATTAGGACCAAGAGCAATACCAAAAGGTTGCCTTCCAACTTTTATAGATGCTGTTATTTTTTTAGTTGATAGATCTATCCGGACCATTCTAAAATTGGCTCTATCGAGAACCAATAATTCATTTTTAGAATGATTAACTATGAGATCCGAAGTAAAACTATCTTTATAATCAATACCATCAATTTTACCATTTAATGAAATTGAGTCTAGCTTTTTAAGGTGATTGACGTCATAGATAATGACTGCACCATTATTTCCACCACTTAGATATACTCTTTTAGAATCATTCGAAAAATCTACACCAAGAAAGGATCCATTTGACAAGGGAGAGGAAATTTTTTTGTCATAACTAGGCACCCTTGTTGCATCCAAGGATTTGAGATCAATGATGGTAAATACACCATTATGTAGTGTGACTGCTTTGTCGCCATTAGGTGAAATAGCCATTCCATAAGGATCATTCGTAATTCTTATTTGTTCTCCAACTGGTGTCACATATCGACCACTTGGGAGAACAGATATTCCATCGATATTTATTTTGCAATATTGGTCCTTACCAGGCACTTGTAAAATATTGACATGTTGTTCAGAGTTCGTACAATTAATGAATAGGAGAATAATTATTGTTAGAATAAGGTATGGATTTTTCATAAGGTAAATTTGATTTAAAATTAAATGATTTAAAAATAATATAATAAAATCACACTTGCTTTTAAATTGTTGGCACAAGTCATATTACTTAAATAATAATATTAGGCCACCTAAGGCGGTAATGATCAAAACAAATTTTCTGTAATTAACATTAGAGATTAATCTTACAATTCGAACTCCAATATAAAAACCAATGAATAGGACTGGAATTAATATTACATTTAGAACCAGGGTTTCTTTATTGATTGTTTTCCAGGCAAAAGCATGAAAGGGTAATTTAAAAATATTGATAATTAAAAATAACCACGCAGCTGTTCCTATAAATTCATTTTTTGGCAGACGCATCGCTAAAAAATAAATATTTGAAATAGGGCCCGCCAAATTTCCAATCATAGTGGTAAAACCAGCTAAGAAACCAGCAATGCTTGAAAACCACATATTATTGGGAATGGTCATCGTTTTTTTATTTTCCATATAAAACATGATCATTACGGATCCTATAATTATGAAAGCCATCATTATTTTGAAAATTTCTTCTGAGATATCATTGCCAATCCAAACACCTACCAATACACCAATAATCATCCACGGGATTAACTTTTTTATAAAACTCCAATTTGCATGACGGTTATAATATATTACTGCTAAAATATCGGTGATAACCAAAAGAGGAAGAAGCACTCCTGTAGAGGATTTTTCGCCAAAAACAATGGCAAAAATCACAACAACTAAAATTCCAATTCCCTTGATACCGGACTTGGAAATACCAATTATAAATGCTGATAAAAACAACAATAACCATTGTGTAATTGATAAATTAAAGGACTGTAAAATTTCTAAATAGTTCAAGGACTTTTTTTAAGAGCTGTAAATCTAATATTTTATTTTTAATGAATTCAATTCAATTTTCTTATTAGGGTATATTTAGATTTGCAAACACTTTTTTTTTAAGCCCTAATGGAAAACTGCAATTTTATTTTCCTTATTATAATTTTTTGATTTTGAGACATATGCCTATAAGGATTAAAAAAATAATCATATATTTGAGAAAACACCAACCTTAATGAGTAAATTTTTTAATGAGCTAAAACGTAGAAATGTAATAAAATCCTCCTTGGCATATTTGGTTTTGTCATGGGTATTATTACAGGTACTATCTTTACTATTACCAATGATCCATGCCCCAGAATGGGTTTTAAAGACACTAACATTGGTTATGATGCTTGTCTTTCCACTATGGGTGTTCTTTTCTTGGGCCTATGAAATTACTCCCGATGGTATCAAAAGAACTACAGAGGTATCGTCAGAAGATTCCATTTCTGCAACGACTAACAAGCGTTTGAATGTTCTAATATTAATTGCTTTGTTGATCGCAATTACAGTTGGCTTATTTTTTAGACCATTTTCACAAGAGCCAGAACAAATAGCTATAAATAGTATTTTAGATAAATCAATTGCCGTACTGCCCTTTGATGATATGAGCTCTGGTGGAGATACAGAGTGGTTTTGCGATGGTGTTACAGAAGATATATTAACCAACCTATCGAAAATTAAAGAGTTAAAAGTTATTTCAAGAAGCTCTGTGATGCAATATAAAGAGAACAGACCAACAATTCCAGAGATTGCGAAGGAATTAGGTGTTTCCTATATTCTGGAAGGTAGTGTAAGAAAACATGAGAATAAGGTGATAATCACTGCGCAATTGATTGATGCCAATGACAAACATCTATGGGCGGATAATTACAATGACAATTTTGAAGAAGTGTTTGAAATTCAAAAGGAAGTCTCTAAAAAGATAGTACAACAATTAAAGATTGCCATTAGCCCAGAAGAAGCAAAACAATTGTCTACAATACCAACAACAAATATGAAAGCCTATGAATTGCTGTTGAAAGCGAGAAGTTTTTCAGATAAGGGTACCAAGGAGGATTATTTAAGAGGTCTGGAACTTTACCAAAAGACTATAGACTTAGATCCAGAATTTGCAGAGGCATATGCTGAAATGGCAATGTGCTATATTTTTAATAATTATCTTGATAATAACAATTGGGATCAGAACTTTAAAAAGGCAAAAAAGTTAACAGAAAAGGCATTAAATATTGATCCAAATTCTGCAAAGGCCCATACTGTTAAAGGTATGATGAATCTTATGGACAATAAACCCGAAGAGTCCAAAGAAAGTTTTGAAAAGGCCATAGCATTGAATGAAAATGATGCTGTTGCCCATCAGAATATGGCTATTTATTTTACGTACTCAAGGAATGATAGAAAGGATATTAAAAAAGGTATGTATCATATCAACAGAGCTGCGGAGTTAGATCCTTTATCGGCAATTATCAATGAATTGAAAATTGGAATACTTTTGGAAAATAATGAATTATTTAACGCGGAAGAATTATTTAAAGATAAGTTCACTTTATTCTCTGAATTTAATCAGAAATATCTAAAAAATGAGTTCATTTATAAAAAAGCTGAATTGATAAGCCTCGAAAAAAAAGATTGGAAAGAAGCTATTAAATATTATAAAGAAGAGATCAAAAAAGATCCTCAAAATTCAGTTATCTATGAATACTTGGGTACGGCCTATGATGTGATCTTGAATGATGATGAGAACTATATAAAATATACGAAACAGGCATTTGACATAGATTCGACACTATTGTCTAATGCATATTCATATTGTGGTGCTTTGATAGAAGGTAAAAGGTTTGTTGAGGCTAAGAAGTTGATGGAAACAGAGAATTTTAAAAGTTTACTAAGTAATAGCGGGGAATTAAATCGATTACTATATTACAACTACCACAAAGGAGATTATGATACTGCAACTGAGATATTAAAGGATTCGTTGATGACGGATAGATATGCTATGAAGGCGTTGACCCTTGCTCAACAGGGTAAAAGAAAAGAAGTTCGAGAAATTTTAGATAAGAAAGATATCCTTTCAGATTTGAGCAAGTCCTTGGTTTTTGCCATATTGGAAAATAGAGATTCCATGTATTATTATATAAATAAGGAAGAAGATATTGATAATAGAAATGCATTTAATAGTCGCAGAGAGGTTGATCCATACAGAAAAGAAGCACGATATATCGCATATTTAAAGAAGAATTATTTACCGATTACGCATTGGAATGAATAGTTATTTTTTTAATAGATTTTTTTCAAGTTGCTTCGACTCCTAGATAATTTAAATTATTAAACATGAAAAAATTATTTCCTTTGATCATCTTAATTTTTCTGTTTTCCTGTAAAAAGGAAGAGCCTAAAACTGAATATTTAGGTATAGTCAATATTGATGTTACAGGATCCAAAGATGCTTTACCGCATTTCGAAAAAGGATTGTTGCTATTACACAGTTTTGAGTATAGTGACGCCAGAGAGGCTTTTCAAAAGGCCCAGAAGATTGACCCAAAATTGGCCATGGCCTATTGGGGAGAAGCCATGACCTATAATCATCCCTTATGGGGAAATCAGGATTACGAAAAAGGGGTTGTCTGTTTGGAAAGGCTGAAAGAAAATAAACAGGAATTAACCCCTTTGGAAGAGGATTTCGTAAAAGCCATTCATTTACTTTATCAGGCAAAGAAAACCAAACAAGAAAGAGATGTGTTATATGCCAACTTTATGGAAGGTCTTCAATCAAAATATCCTGGTAATCATGAGGTATCGGCATTTTATGCACTTTCATTATTGGGTTCAGTACCTGAAGGTCGGGATGATAAAATTTATGGTCAGGGAGCTAAAATTGTTCAAAGTATTTTGGATGAAAATCCAAATCATCCGGGAGCCTTACATTATTTAATACACTCCTATGATGATCCAACACATGCGGAATTCGCATTAAATGCAGCCAATTCATATTCCAAAGTCGCGCCTGATGCCAGCCACGCCTTGCATATGCCTTCTCATATTTATGTTGCTTTGGGTATGTGGGATGAGGTAGTGTCATCCAATGAAAATTCTTATCAGGCCAGTGTAAATAGAATGGAAAGAAAAAAATTGGGTAATAATGGAAGAGGATACCATGCCTATCATTGGTTGGAATATGGATATTTAAATCAAGGAAGAGTGGAGGATGCGAGAAAATTGGTGCTTGATTTGGAAGGATATGTAGAGGAAAGTCCTTCCAGTTATGCAAGGAAGCATTTGGTTTATTTAAAGGGTACTTTTTTGATGAATACCAATTTGTGGGATGATAACATCGCAAAAATTGAAATTGACCTCTCTGATCTGAATGTATCTATTCGTTCTCAATATCATGTTATAGAAGGAATGAGGTCGTTCCATTCGGGAGATCATAATGGTCTCAAAGAAGCGATAGAAGAAATACAAAAAGATCACGCCAAAGAGTCCTTATTGATTACTTATAAAGGAACACAACTTTGTTCAAGTACTTCAAGTGCAGAAACAAGTAAATTGGATATAGCTGAAACTGAGGTTATGCTCGAACAATTAATGGCCATGGAAGCATGGTTGAATAATGATCCTGTTTTGACCGAAAAACATTTAAGAAATAGTGTGGATTTGTATGATCAAATGAGTTATAGTTATGGCCCTCCTTTCATTCAAAAACCTACTAATGAATTGTATGCTGATTGGTTATTGATACAAAACCGGAATAAAGAGGCAATTCAACAATACAATTTAACATTAAAGAAAGCTACAAACAGAACAATTGCAGTTCGAGGAAAACAAAAAGCAAGTCAGGTCTGAAAGATTTAAAAGGGGTTTCATTATTAAATTCTATCTTTCAGTTTGAATTCATTAAATTAGAGATAAATTATCCTAGAAACTTAAAGACATTTTCTATATTTGCCAACGAATTTTTTGACCTTGTGGTCGTCTCGCTCAAAGCGTGATCATCCGTAGAATAAAAGAAGGAATCATGAATATCAAGTTTTATTCATGTTAAATTAATAGAGATAAAAGAATAAATTAGTTAACCAATTCGGGATGTGGCGCAGTCCGGTTAGCGTACACGGCTGGGGGTATGGAGGTCGTCACGCTCAAGGCGTGATCACCCCTCCAGAAAAGGAATATTGATGATCAATGAGTTTGATTCATTTTAAATTAATGAAGAAACAAATAATAAAGTAGTTAACCAATTCGGGGTGTAGCGTAGCCCGGTTAGCGCGCCACGCTGGGGGCGTGGAGGTCGGAGGTTCAAATCCTCTCACCCCGACAGAAT
>JAUXGV010000097.1 GCA_030621915.1 Flavobacteriaceae bacterium | reverse complement strand
GAAAAACAAAGAAATAAGGGTTCTTTGAAACATAGGTTTAAATAACAATTTTCAAACGATAAAAATAATCGATTGTTCTAAACTGACCAATATAAAATATTTAAAAATAAGTTAAATTAATCACCATAGACAATCTCAAAGTAAATCCATTTTAGGATATTAAAGTTATCCAACAATAAATTTAATGATCTATCAATAAAGGGTAAGTAAATATTTAAGTATAATCAATTTATATGCTTCGGCCTTTGACATATTTTTGAGCTTCCGCTACTTCCGGACGGTTGCTATTAGAGCCTTCCGTCAATTTTAGCAACAATACGAAATATTGCATTGCCAACTCCTGATCACCCATTTGTTTTGAGGCAATTGCAGCTCCATAAATTCCGTTAAATCTGTTTGGATGTCCCAATAAATCCAATTCATAAGCTTTTAGTGCTTCTTCTGATTTACCCATTGCTAACAACATATCTCCCAAAAGTTCTGGTGCAGGCACTACTTCACCAGGAGTGATGGGATGCTTACCTGTTTCTTCTTCAAGTTCCACAGCCTTCTTCATCAATGCAATGCCCTTTTCCTGATCCCCTTTTACAAAATTAATCCAGGCTTCTGATGCCTTTACTTGGGTCATTACTTGTTCTGCACGGTATTCATCTTCTTTTTGAACCAATTGCTGATACAATTGATTCAGTGTGTCTAATTCCTTTTCCGCGTTCATCGTATTGCCAGATCGTGAAGACCCTAAGGATCTGGCATAATGCATCAATGCTTTCTCCCAAGGAAAATTCTCCCATTGAGTTTCAGAGTAACGATAATCTAGTTGAGCTGCTTTTGCCCATTGTTTATTTTCTAATACCATTCTCACTTGTATCGCATCCAAATTATAAGGAGAACGATTTACAGGGTATATTTTATCAATAGATTCAGAATAATCAAATTGTTCCATCGCTTTTTCATTATCTCCTTTCTGTAAATAAGCGTAAACTAAATAATCCAGGGCATGAACTTCTCTCCCCCAATGACCATTCATTTCTGCTTCTTCTGCATAACATTTGGCAGAAGATGCCGAATTAATATTCGATTCTATAGATTCGTCCCAAAGGCCTAATCGTGTGAAAATATGAGAAGGCATATGTTGCGCATGAGCTGAACCTGGAGCAATATCAGCATAGCTTCTGGCTGTGGGCAAGGCCTTTTGTGCCAACTCCGGATGGTCATAATGATGAATGATATAATGTGCAATTCCAGGATGATTGGGTTGATCTGGGAATATCGATTCTAAAATTTTACCTGCTTTCAATTGTTTCGTAAATTCTTTATCATCTGAATCGGCAGTTGCAAATAGAGCCAAAGCATAAAAAATTGCTGCTTCTTTATCATCCCTATAATTAAGATATAATTGCTCCATTTTAGGCTCCATCTTTTCTGCACGTTGTAAGTGATTTGTAAGTTCCCAATCATTATCATAATATGCATTAATCGCATCAAAATATGCCTGCTCTCTGTCAGATTTTGGAAGGGCTGTCGCAGCATTTAACACCTTTGAGGCTCTAGAATAGCCTTCTTTACTAGGTCCAAACGCTGGATGATTTAAGATACTAACTGCTAGTCCCCAATAACCCATAACACAGTTTGGATCTGAATCTACAACCTTAGTAAAGGCCTTTTCAGCTTCCATATATTCAAATGAATGTAATAAAGAAATTGCTATTTGAAAGTCTTCTCGTGTTCTGTAACTACAAGACATTAAAAAACTTGTATCACCAAATTGATCCCCTCCACATAAAATTAGATCACCCCTTTTAACATCTAAAGATCTGACATCAATTGTTGGGTTGTCGATTTTCTTTTGGCAACTTAAAAATATAAAAATTGAAATAAACGTAATAATTTGAATAGATTTCATGATTAGGGGTTTAACGATTATAACTGTCAGACATTCTGTTCATTAACATAAATTGTGGCTTCTATTAATTCTGGTCTCTTACTATTAGATCCTTCAGATAATTCAATGAGCATTTTAAAATATTGCTTAGCCAACTCCTGATCACCCATTTGTTTTGAGGCAATTGCAGCTCCATAGATGCCATTAAATCTATTTGGCTTGCCTTTTAAATTCAGCTCATAGGCTTCCAAAGCTTCCTTCGGCTTATCCAATGCCAATAACATATCTCCCAAAAGTTCTCTTGCTGGTAAAACTTCACCCGGTGTTACTCCATGTTTTTCTGAATTATCCTCCATATCTGCTGCTTCATTCATAAGGGCAATAGCCGCTTCATGATCTCCTATGGCTAAATTTAACCAGGCTTCTGATGATTTGATCTTAATCATTACCTGATTTGCATAATATTTTTCATCCTTATCCAATAATTCTTGCTTCAATACCTTAAGTATTTCAATTTCCTTTTGTGTAGATTTTATATCACCGTTATGCGCTGAACCAATCGCCCTTCCAAAATGGAGAATGGACTTTTGCCATGGAAATTCACTCCAGTCTACTTCAGAATCATGAAGTTCTAAATTAGCAGCTTCTGACCATTGCCTATTTTCCAATACGATTCGAACCGGAATGGCAGCAAAGGGATAACTAATTGCAGGTAAATTCTGAGGATTCACATTATAAATAGTTTGTAAATACTCATGTTGCTTTCTGGCATTTTCATTATCTCCCTTTTGCAAATATGCATATACTAAATAACCTATAGCGTGAATTTCATTGGCCCAAACTCCATCCATTTCAACCTCCTGTGCATAACATTGAGCAGCCGAAGCTGAATAAACATTTGACTTAATAGATTCTTCCCACAAACCCAGTCGGGTAAAAATATGAGAGGGCATATGTAAGGCATGAGCTGAGGAAGGTGCTATTTCGGCATATCGTCTTGCCGGACCCAAGGCCATATGGGCCAATTCAGGTTTGTCATAATTATGAATGATATAATGAGCAATCCCTGGATGATTGGGTTGATCAGGAAATATTGATTCCAAAATTTTCCCTGCCTTTTTCTCATTTAAATATTGTTTATCCTTTTTATCGGCTGTTGACTTTAAAGCCAAGGCATAAAAAATTGCTGCTTCAGTATCTTCTGAATATTTTAGATAATTTTCCTCCATCTTCAACTCCATTTTTTTCTGCCGAGTTTTATGATCAATTTTATCCCAATCCTTATAGATATATCCAATAGCTTCTAGATAATCAGCCTCTCTCTCAGTTTTTGGGAGAGATTCTGCAATTGTAAGAATCTTATGGCCCTTTTTCAGTACCTCTTCGCTCGGTTTAAACCAAATAGTATGATAATTGCTCATTAAAACTCCCCAATATGCCATGGGACAATTTGGGTCTTCATCAATGACTTTTACAAATGCCTTTTCTGCTTCTTCATATTCAAACGAGTGTAATAATGAAATTGCCAAATTGAATGTTTCCTGAGTAGAAAATTTACAGGATAATGAAAATTCAACTTCGCCAAAATCCGTTCCGCCACATAAGGCCAAATCACCTCTTAAAAAATCAATAGATGCCAATTCTTTATTGGTTTTTTGCTTTTTATCCTGACATCCTAGAATCAATAAAATTGAAATCAGAATGATGGTTTGAATCTGTTTCATCATAATAGTTTTATTAAGTATTTATTAATATATGACGCCTTACAAATAAAGAATTTATTGAAACCAACTATCCTCTAGGCAAAGCCATAGAGGTATTTCGCTGGTTTCATACTCAATCATTTGAGTACAAGCTTTGACCTTTTGGGTCAAAAACCAAAATTCTATATTTGGATTCCCGTTTTCTCGGGAATGACAATTTCAATGGAGACCCTCGAGGCTGAGCCTCGAGAAATTCTTCTCGATTAAAGTAAGTTCATCCTTTTCGATTCAAAAAGAAGTATTCTGGAGGTAATATCAGTAAAGATACTAATAATTGATAATTATTTTGCTGATACTTAAAATATTATCAAAACTGTTTTTCGAGTTATACCTGCCAGAATTTTGAATGCCTTCCGGTAAATCATATTTAAAATAAATCAATAATCTTAGATCTTCCTGCAAGGTTTTCAACACCTGGCAGGTATATCAGAATAATTCGAAGGAATATTTTTGACTCAAAATTACTTTTTTATACCGATGAACGAATTTGAAATTCTCAATATCATCAAATAAATCCAAAACTTCATTAACATCAACAATTTGAGACTTTTTATCTGAACAATCAGAATAAGAGGAATATAAATAATTCTCAAAATTCAGGCTTACTTTATGCTTTATAGGATTTGTATTTACATATACAATTAGATTTTTTAAATAATTCTCTGATTTTAATATGATTCTTTTAAAGGGTTTTTCAAATAAACCACCTGTTCTATTATTAGCATTATTAAACGCTTTGGCATAGGCATTAAAGAAATTGGAAAACTTCTGTGACGCTATTTTTTGATCAACATTGATTCTTACAACTAAATGAAAATGGTTGGACAACAAACAATAAGCATAAACAGTAACATACGAGGTTAAATATTTAGAAAGAAGTTTAATAAAATAGCTATAATTTCCATTATTCTTAAATATCTCGCAACCATTTATTCCACGATTATAAATATGATAATAAAAATCTTGCTCCAGTGGTTCTAGTTTCATAATAATCGAATCATACATATGAATTTAATTATTTATGTAGAATAAAATTGTAGGTTGACATTTTGACTAATTTTTCTCAATAAAAAGTTGATATCTAATAACACCTGCCAGGTCAGTAAGACCTTGCAGGAATTTAATTGTAATAAATTATCATTCTATTTACCAAAGCTATTCTTATTGAAGGAATCTAAATATTTTAAAATAACTTTGTACAGACCAAACCATTGTTATTTCAATTATCATATATCCGTAAACTGAATTTGTCAATGTAAATAAATCACAATTTATAAAATCACACCCCCCATGTTTTGAAACCTTTCCGGCAAATCATATTTCAAATAAATCAATAATCTTAACTCTTCCTGCAAGGTTTTCAAAACCTGGCAGGTATATCAGAATAATTCGAAGGAATATTTTTGACTCAAAATTACTTTTTTATACTGATGAACGAATTACCATGCAAACATCCTGATTTTCAGATCCGCCCAACGGGGAATTAAACCGCATGTTGTGGGTCAGCCGAAACGAACACAAGGGAGGAATATTAACTTAATCGGTAAAATAACTTTTAGCAATTCATACCTGCCAGGTTTTGAAAACCTTGCAGGAAATTAATGAATCATCCAAAGACATTAATAATAGGGAGATATCATGATATATACAACAACTCCACTTACAGTAACATAAAGCCACAATGGAAAGGTAATCCTTGCTATTTTTTTATGCCTATCAAAATCATTCGTAATTGCACGGACATAGGTAATTAATACAAAGGGAATTACAGCAATTGATAGTAAAATATGAGAAATTAGGACGAAATAATAAATATATTTAATAGAGCCAATCCCTTCAAAAGTAGTAGAATCTGAGGTCATATGATAGGCCATATAAAGCATTAAAAACACGATGGAAAGCATTATTGAAGTCTTCATCAATCTTTCATGAAGTATTCTTTTTTTATTTTTAATAGCCCATACGGCAAGAATCAATATTAATGATGTCAAGGCATTAATTCCGGCATAAATAGGGGGTAAAAATATAGGTAATTCTATATCCAATTTAATACCAAACAAAAGCGCTACTGCTAAAGGAATAATTACAGAAAGTAAAACAATGAGCTTATTATATTTTTTTGATGAATTCTCCAATTACAAAAAATTTATTCCTTTAGTAAAATGGCGATGTCTTCTTTAAGCCATTGCACCTCCTTTGTATCCAAACCATTATAATATTTGATTGGATTTTCCATTTCACCGTTTTTTACTGTTCTCGAGCGAATGTATCCATCCTTATCAATCAAAGCGAATAATCCTGAATGTTCAAACCCTCCTTCAGCTTCTTTATTCTCTCCTACATACAAGCTAAAGCCATCATGTGACAAGGCATAAATATCATCCTTTTCACCAGTTAAAAAATTCCAATTTTTAAGAGTAGCCCCAGTTTTTTTGGCATATGCTTTTAATTTCTGAGGAGTATCTCTTTTGGGGTCAATACTAAATGATGCCATGCCAAAATCGGGGTTGCCATAGAATTCATTTTGCAGCACTACCATGCTTTTGTTCATGATGGGGCAAATGGTTCCACAAGAAGTAAAGAAGAATTCTACTATATAAACCTTATCTTCATAATTTGAATTATTTACTTTGACACCATCGTGATTCGTGAATTCAAATGGTGGTACTTTTTCAAATTTCACCAATTCTTTATTTGATAATTTATCTACAATTTTTGGTAAAGCCCAAATACCGAAAATCAATATTATAAATGAAATTATGATGTATGAGTTTTTTTTCATTTTCAATGGGTTTAATTTTTATTGGCTATGGAGTAACTCTTCTTTTTTGTTTTTCTTCAGTGATAATCTATATTCGGCGATAACCACCTTTAAATCATCCACCATTTTTTGATGAATTGGCGCCACTGTTTCTGCATTATAACCATATAAGAATCCATCGGTTTCATCTTCATCATCGTTTCTACCTCTTAGATTCATTTCCCTGTCAATAATAAATGCATTTGGAGAGTAGAAATTAGTGTCCAATTCAAAATTAGTTCCAAGACTTTCAAACATTTCCAGGATTTGTTCATCAGTGCCAAAAACAAAAAACCATTTGTCTACATTTGTGGTAACTCCTAGCTCTTTTTTTAATTGATAGGCTTTTTCCTCACTTCCTTTGGGAAGAACTATAACAAATTGAAAATCTTTAAAGCCATAAAAATGTTTGTAAATCTTTTCGTTCAAATTTAAAGCATTGGTTTTTTTGAGCAATAAGTCCTCTCCAAAAAAACAAAGGATGCTTATTTTATTTTCCAAACTTACCTCATGTTCTGATGATAAATTATTTACATCTTTAACATTGGAAGTTAAATGTGGTAGTTTAGCAAAGTTATTGGTTCCGGTTAATAAAAAGAGGTAAAACAATAATGGTCCAAAAAAAAGAACAGCTAAAACAATTTTATTATTTCTATTTTTTGCCATAAAAGTTACATGTTAAAAGATAAAAAAAGCGTTCTGATAGATCAAAACGCTTTTTTAAATATTATGACTTAATTAAACATATGTCCATCGTGTCCATTCAGAAAAAATCTGCATTACTGCATCACCTTCATACAATATGAAAAAAGCCAGATAAGAAATTAAAAATACTAACGGCCATACAATGGCTCTCCTAAACCATGTTTTTTCATCTTTTAAATGCATGAAATACCAGGCTATTCCATAAGCCTTAACTAAGGTTAAAATCAAGAACATCCAATTTAATAAACTTGTTCCTAAAAATGGCGTTAGATGTAAAATATCTGGTTTTGTAATACCAAATATTACTTCAACTATAGTTACTAGGGATAGAAAAGCAAATACTTTCCAAATCAATGCTGTATGTGATCCTGCGTGCGACATTCTAAATTTATTTATTTTTATATAAGGTAGAAAAATGTAAATACAAATACCCAAACCAAATCTACAAAGTGCCAATATAGCCCTACTTTTTCCACCATTTCATAATGGCCTCTTCTTTGGTATGTTCCTAAAATTACGTTTATAAATATGATGATATTGATCAATATTCCTGAGAATACGTGGAAACCGTGAAATCCTGTAATAAAGAAAAATAAATCAGCAAATAATGTTTTACCATATTCATTTTCTTTCAAGTTAGCTCCTTGAACAACGTGAGTTGCTTGGCTTAAAAATTTATCAGCCTCTTCTCTTGAAACAATTGTTTTCTCTTTTGTATCAAGGTTAATTAATTCTGTTCGTAAAGAGATTTCAGGGTGACTAGCAAACCCTTCTTTTACCTGTTCTAAAGTAACCGGCGGTAAACCTGCTTCTTGTTGAAACCAGATACCCTTACTTTTGGTTTGTTGAATTCGTTCGGAATGAGAATCCCCAGCAAAACTTTCCAAACTGACCTGATGCCCTGTTTCGTCAACAAATTGAACTATTTTTCCATCATATAAGGCAACAGCTCCGTAGGATCCATTGATAAATGTTTTCCATTCCCAAGCTTGTGATCCCAAGAAAATTAATCCTCCAATAATGGTCAAGCCCATATAAAGAACAACCTTACCTTGTTGCAAATGTTTTCCTGCATCAACGGCAAGCACCATGGTTACAGATGAAAAAATCAATATAAATGTCATAAATGCAACATAGTACATTGGATAATCACCATGAACAAATGGGATATGGGTAAAAACCTGGTCTGCAATCGGCCATGAATCAATAAAACTAAAACGGATAAAACCGTAAGCTCCCAAAAACCCTAAAAAAGTTAATGCATCCGACATGATAAAAAACCACATCATCATTTTTCCGTAACTTGAACCGAACGGCCTATTTCCACCACCACTCCAAGTTTTTCCTTTGGGGGACTCAGCAACAATTGCCTCCATAAAATAAGATTATATTAATTATTGGTTAATTTTTTTCTTAAAACAAATCAAAAAAAATCATGATTTTACATAAATAGCAAAAATATAAAAATAATTGACAATTTAAATCAATAAACTTTAAAATATGTGCCTAGTGTAAAGATCACTAAATTCTCAAACTAATTTAAGTCCTTTTTCCTTTTTACTTCGTTAAAAATTTTACTCGAAGCTTTGGCTATGCTCGCAAATTTTGCCTTGTAAAAGGAAAAATATCATCTAAAATTACAGTTCGCTAACCTAGCAATATTCACACTAGCTAATAAAATAAAAAAACAAGAAAAGATACACCCAAAGTGCATCAACAAAATGCCAAAAAATAGCTCCTAGTTCCAAGCCCAAAGAATTATCTACACTATACTTACCTCTTATATTTTGAATTAGCACTGTGATTAACACAATTATTCCCGCAAAAATATGCACCATATGACTTATCGTAATCACATATAAAAACGAAGTCGACACATTACTTTCCTTACCTGTAAAATACAATCCGGAATCTATCAATTGTTTAAATCCTTGAAATTGAAAATAAACAAAGCCAATACCCAATACCAAGGTAACAATCAATAAAAGTGAAGTTCCAGATCTGTTTTCTTGTTTAATAAACCTTTTTGCCATATAATAAGTGGCGCTGCTCATCAAGATTAAGAGTGTACTTATATAAAATGAGGTAGGCAATTCAAAACTCACCCAATCCTCTCTGTTTTTACTCACTACATAGGCACTTGTTAGCCCGGCAAACATCATGGTCATACTTACCATGGATACCCAAAGCATTTGTTTAAACGTTTTTTCCTTTATTTTTTGCTCCATAATTTTAGTGTAAAAACTTATCAATAACAAATATTATTTGTATCAAAGTTATGTATAAAACACTAGAAAGCATTAACTTTCTAGCCATCATATCCGATTGTTTTTTGTGTAAATTAATACCGAAATACAACATGATTAATCCTAGAATAAAAATCAGAATTGCAGAAATGGGTAATAAGTAAAGATCACCTGTTAATTTAAATACAGGCACTATTGATACCAATAACATGATCACCGTATAAATAATAATAAGCTTTGATGCTTTTTTATTTTTTTCGGTAGTTGGCATCATATTAAACCCTGCCTTTTTATATTCTTCAAATTGCAACCAACCAATGGCCCAAAAATGAGGAAATTGCCAAAAAAACTGAATCATAAATAAGATTCCCGCTTCAATTCCAAATTGACCTGTTGCGGCAACCCATCCTAACATAAAAGGGATGGCTCCTGGAATAGCCCCAACAAAAACTGCAAGTGGTGAAACCGGCTTTAACGGTGTATAAGCACTTGTATATAAAAATATGGATATCGACCCGAATAATGCTGTTTTTGGATTGATGCTATAAAGCATTAAAACCCCTGCAAATAGTAATAGTATAGCAATTGACATAGCAGCATTCACAGACATCCTACCCGCCGGAATGGGACGGTTTTTAGTACGAGCCATGATGGCATCCGGTTCCTTTTCTATAATTTGATTAAATGCATTGGAAGCTCCAACAACACAAAACCCCCCAATGGCTAAAATGAATAAAGTTTGATAATTAACAATTGTAGCGGCCAAAAGATATCCGGCAACTGACGAAAAAACAACACTCAATGACAAACCTACTTTGGTAAGTTGCTTAAAATCACTCCATTTTTCAAGGATTGAAAACGAATATGATGATGTTTGACTGGTCATAAATACCCTTAAATTAAAACGGTGCAAATATATTTATTAATTAAGGATTAACAACAATATTTAGTAAACAAAAAAAGTTAAAAAAGGTTTTGCACTCTATTAAATTGTATTAAATTTGCGCCTGCTTACTGATAGGCAGTCCTGCCTAATGGAGATAGAATTTAATTACAAATTAAGCTTGTAATAAATGAATAGGCGTACGATCTTTAAAATAAAATTGCGAAAGTAGCTCAGGGGTAGAGCATCACCTTGCCAAGGTGAGGGTCGCGGGTTCAAATCCCGTCTTTCGCTCAGAAAGTGAAAGATGGTTTAAAAAGAGAATATTTCTTTTTTGAATAAGGTAGCGACTTGTCGCGCCTGCCTGCCGGCAAAGGCAGGGGTTCAAATCCCGTCTTTCGCTCAGTATATACTTATACCAATTTAATTTACGCTCGGATGGTGGAATTGGTAGACACGTTGGACTTAAAATCCAATGGACAGTAATGTCCGTGCGGGTTCAAGTCCCGCTCCGAGTACATAGCCCCTTGATAATCAATTGATTGT